>JBLMZU010000677.1:0-9184 GCA_050258995.1 Bacteroidota bacterium | reverse complement strand
GGGGTGGGCGCCATTCTCCTGTTGTTGATCGTGGGAGGAGGGCTGGTTTGGGCGATCTACGGAGCGGGTGCCGGTGGTATGGCACTTACCTGCATGTTCGCGGGTGTAATGGCGGTCCTTCTGATCGTCGCCGTCTTTTTTGCAATCGATTGGATTCTCAGCCGTGCAAGACCTAAATAATTCAGCCCTGACGGCCTTCGACCAATGGACACTGCGTGTCCGCGAGTCGTCTGACCGGGATTGTCGGCTCCTGCTCATGATCCACGGCTTGACGGGCGACGAGAACTCGATGTGGGTCTTCGGCCGCAGCATGCCCTCCAAGTATTGGATCGTGGCGCCACGCGCGCCCTATCGTCTTGAATCGGGTGGCTATTCCTGGCGGCCGCCGTTCGAGGCAGCCGAGTTTGGCCGCCCGACCCTGGAGCAGCTGAAGACCGGCGCCGAAGAGCTGGTCCGCTTCGTGGACGAGTACGCCTCCTCGGCTGGGATCGATGTGCAGACATTTGACGTGATCGGGTTCAGCCAGGGCGCGGCGATGAGCAACGTGCTGGCCTTCCTGTATCCTGACCGGGTCCGCAAGACAGGCATCCTGGCAGGCTTCGTCCCGCACGGGCTCGAAGAGCTGACCGCCAGGCGCCCCCTGGAGGGCAAGCCCTTTTTTGTAGCGCATGGGACCCGGGATGAGATGGTCAAGATCGACCGCGCCCGGGAATCGATCGCCATCCTGGAACAGGCCGGCGCGAAGGTCACATATTGTGAAGACAATGTTGGCCATAAGGTGAGCGTAACCTGCCTGCGCGCGCTCGGAGCTTTCTTCGCAGATTAGACCTTTCTCAGCGGAGCGTTGACTAGCCTTTTGTTTACAGGTATCCTTGGCCTGCTTACGGTGCAACGCCTTTCACCGCGCATACATACCGACTCCCAAGGGGCGCTATGCAAGGCCGCTGCCGGACATCATCTATTATGAAAGTAAGAATGAAACACAATATCACACGTCGCGACTTTCTCAAACTTGCCGGGATCAGCCTGGGGACACTGGCCTTCAGCCCGCATAAATCAATCAACCTCAATTATTTTTCCTCCCCCAGGCGACTGCCCCAGTTTCCGTCCAGTGACATCATCGGGCGTGTCACAGACTCCGCGCCCATGCGCAGCAGTCCGGTCTACGATCCGAACCAGGATACCAATACGATCTCGAGGCTAGACCCAGACACCCTTGTCGAGTGGGGCAGAGAGGTGGTTGGGTCGGTCGGTGGGGGCTTGACGAACCAGCGTTATGTCGAAACACCCCAGGGGTTCATCTATGCTTCTGTGCTTCAGCCCACGCGCAATCTACCCAATACGCCCATAACGCAGATGCCTGCCGTGCAGCAGGGATTCTGGGCAGAAGTGACCGTCCCGTACGTGGAGCTGGCTCATGAAGGCCAGGTTGCTTCCCCGTGGCTGCAGGATCATATCAAGTACAACTTCCCGCCGCGCCTGTATTATGGCCAGGTGGTCTGGATGGATCAGCTCCGAACAAGTAATGGCTTCCCGGAGTACCGCTGGAACGAGGATGCGAATGGACATGGCTACGGCTACGGCGCCTATGGAGAATTCTACTGGGCGGATGGGGCCGCCTTCAAGATCCTCACCGATCCGGATGTGGCGCCGATCCACCCGGATGTGGACCCCAATACCAAGACCATCAAAGCCAATCTGGATACCCAGACCCTGTCGTGCCTGGAAGGTGACAAGGAAGTTTATTTTTGCCGCATCTCCAGCGGCCTGACCAATGTCGCCGATCCTACAACGGGCCAGATCGATAACAAGCTTGCCACCCCGGTGGGAAATCTTCTCACGCATTGGAAGATCATTTCCCTCAATATGACCGCCGGGACGTTCCAGTCGGGTTATTCCACGCCTGCCGTTCCCTGGACCACCATGATCAGCGGAGATGGGATTTCCATCCATGGCGCGTTCTGGCATAACGCCTTTGGTGAGAAACGCTCGCATGGCTGCATCAACGTCACGCCCGAGGATGCGAAGTGGATCTTCCGCTGGACGACCCCTTATGTTTCACTCGCCCAATGCGAGGCGCGCGTCACCCTGCCGGACCATGGTACGATTGTGCTCTCCTCGGAGACAAAGTTCTAGAAATCGACCGGGAAGACCACATTGATCTTCTGCGTTTAAAAGGTAAATCAGGAGCTGCATGGATATCTCTCAAGTCACAATCGGGCTTGCCTTCCTGGCCGGCCTGGCCTCCTTCCTCTCGCCTTGTGTGTTCTCGCTTGTCCCAGCCTACATTGGGTATCTGGGCGGCCGGGCAGCCGGCGGGGAAGCCACGGAAAGCAACCGATTTATTACCCTGAGTCACGGGGTGGCGTTCGTGCTTGGGTTTAGCATGGTCTTTATCACACTCGGCGTCGCGAGCGCAGCCTTTGGCCGCATGTTATTCGACCTGCGGTTTATCCTCGAAAAGGTGGGGGGGATCGTTGTCATCATCTTTGGTCTCCACATGATCGGCGTCTTCCGTATTCCCTTCCTTGAGTATGATACCCGTGTCCAGAAAATGCCGGACCCGAAGTGGGGTTATCTCTCCTCCTTTATGATGGGGATCTTCTTTTCAGCCGGCTGGGCTCCCTGCGTGGGACCGGTACTGGGCGCTATTTTGACCCTGGCTCTCAATGGTGGGTCCATTGCGGAGGGAGTCAAGCTTCTTTCCGCCTACTCGATGGGCCTTGCGATCCCCTTTCTGATCGCGGCCATGGGAGTCGGCTGGGTCACGATGACGCTGCGGAAATATGGAAAGGCCATGCATTATATCGAGATCGGCATGGGAGTCATCCTGGTGATCCTGGGTGTCATGCTCTTCGCCGGCGTATTCGAGCGGATCGCCCAGGCGGGCCAGTTCTTCTGGATTGATTTCGGACTGTAAGGGTATACTTCAGCCTCATGATTACGGTTACCCTTTATACGCGCGAAGGCTGCCATTTATGTGAGCAGGCGAAAGCTGACCTGGAGTCCGTGCGGGAACAATACCCTCATCGCCTGGTCGAGATCGATATCGAGTCCGATCCGGCCCTGCTCCAGAAATACATGCTTGAGATCCCGGTCATCGAGGCAGGGCCCTATATCCTGAAAGCCCCCTTCGACAGGCAAAAGCTGATGATGACCCTCGGTGCAGCCGGCG
The DNA here is from genome assembly GCA_050258995.1 of Bacteroidota bacterium. Taxonomy (GTDB): domain Bacteria; phylum Chloroflexota; class Anaerolineae; order Anaerolineales; family Villigracilaceae; genus Defluviilinea. Next base: position 6,009 of record JBLMZU010000677.1, on the reverse strand, counting down.
ATCGCCGCGGCCAGCTCGATAAGCTGGGTCGCCAGGATCACCATGACCGCGTCCGGCGCGGCCAGAGCATCAGCGGCAGCGACCGGGCCATGTATTGGATCTCCCGGCATTATTTGGCGCTCTTTAATTTTTTCCTGCTGCTCTACTTTGGCCTGGCGGTCCTGGCACCGGTGTTCATGGAAATCGGTGCGACCGGCCCCGCCACCGTGCTTTACACGATCTATAAGCCCCTTTGTCACCAGTTCGGATTCCGCTCGTTCTTCCTGTTTGGAGAACAGGCCTTCTATCCTTTAAAGGAAGCAGGCATTCCGAACGTCCTGACCTTTGACCAGATCACCGGGTTCAAGGATCTCGAGAACCCGGCAGCGTATTCAAGGCTGCAGGCACGTGAGTACACCGGCAGTCCAACCGTGGGTTATAAGATGGCGCTGTGCGAACGCGATATCGCCATCTATGCGGGCATGTTCGTTTTCGGCCTCATCTATGCTGCCTCAAAGCGGCGCATCAAGCCTCTGCACTGGTTCTTCTGGATTCTGATCGGCATGGCGCCCATTGCGCTGGATGGATTCTCCCAGCTCTTCAGCCAGATGAACTGGCCCTTCCTGGCCTCCATTCTCCCTTACCGGGAGAGTACGCCCTGGCTGCGGGTATTTACCGGCGCCCTGTTTGGCCTGGCGACAGCCTGGTTCGCCTACCCGTATATGGAAGCCTCCTTTAGCGAAACACGCCAGTTCTTTATCAAAAAGTTTGCATCGATCAACAATGCCGGCGCAGAGCAGTGAGTGCTTGAGATCCACAAGGGCGACAAACGATGTCAATCATTCAGCATAATGGGATTCGCTATTACCGGTTCGACTCAATTCAAGTGACGCATGGCATTTTTACCCGGCACGGCGGCACCAGTCCCGAGCCATGGGCTTCGCTCAATGTGGGGGGGACGGTGGGCGACGAGATCGAGCGCGTCCGCCGGAACCGGGACCTTTCCCTGGAAGTCTTTGGCCGCGCGCCGGGAACGGTCTTCGATGTGTGGCAGGTCCATAGCGCAGACGTGGTCTGCGCACAGGCGCCCCGCCAGCCAGACCAGCCGTACCGCCAGGCGGATATCATCCTGACCGACCGCCCGGAGATCACGCTTTACATGCGCTTTGCCGACTGTGTCCCTATCCTGTTTCACGATCCGCGCCGCGGCGTGATCGCCATCTCTCATGCCGGATGGATGGGTACCCTGGGCGATGTGGCCACAACGACCGTGGAAGCCATGCAGAAAAATTACGGCTCCAAGCCGGCCGATATTGTCGCCGGGATCGGTCCCTCCATCGGGCCGGATCATTATGAGATCGGCGCGGATGTGATCCTGCAGGTCATGCAAAAGTTCGGGGACGAATCAGAGCTGTTGCTCAAGTCTCATCGTGGCAAGATCCACTTTAATTTGTGGGAGACCAACCGCCTGTTGTTGGAACGCGCCGGCGTTGGCCAGATCGAAGTATCCGGCATCTGCACGGCCTGCAACACCCAGGACTGGTTCTCGCACCGCGCCGAAAAGGGCCGCACCGGCCGCTTCGGTGCCCTGATCTGCCTGGAATAAATTCCCCACACGCTGGTATCGGATCGAAAAGTGCCGATTATAATAATCCCATGAGCAACATTGTCGAAACCATCCGGGAAAACCATCAGCGGGTGCTCGATCAAATGGCGGAGGCAGCGCAGCGGTCCGGCCGGGAGCCGGGGCAGGTCCGCCTCGTGGTGGTTACCAAGACCCAGCCACTTGAGATTGTCCAGGCCGCGATCGAAGCGGGGGTCCGCATCCTGGGCGAGAATTATCCCGAAGAGGGAGTCACCAAAATCCAGTCCCTGCCCGCACAAACTGGGGTAGAATGGCATATGATCGGTCATGTGCAGAGCCGAAAAGCCCGCCTGGTGGCCGATCACTTTGCACTTTTACATTCACTTGACAGCCTCAAGCTGGCCCGCCGCCTGGATCGCCTGGCGGCCGAGGCGGATCGTGTCCTCCCGGTGCTGCTCGAGCTCAACGTCGGTGGCGAGGAAAGCAAATCGGGGTGGGATGCGGCAACTGATACGCAATGGGAAACGGTCCTCCCTGAGATCGATGAGATGATCACTTTGCCCAACCTGCGCCTCCAGGGATTGATGACCATGCCGCCCCTGGGCAGCGACCCGCAGGACTCGCGACGTTTCTTTCGGCGCCTGAGAGCTCTGCGTGATGAGCTGGCCTCGCGTTATCCCCAGGTGGACTGGCATGAGCTTTCCATGGGCACCAGTTCGGATTTTCAAGTGGCTGTCGAAGAAGGCGCGACCCTCGTAAGAGTAGGGACCGCCATCGTCGGTGCACGGAAATATACGTCGGAGAATTAAGCGTGATCGGACTCCTCATTCAACTTATTAGCGCAATACAGTTCATCCTCATCCTGATCGTCCTGGTCTCTGTGATCCTTTCCTATTTCATGGACCCCTATCACCCTGTCCGCCGCCTTCTGGATGGGATCGTGGAGCCCATGCTGGCGCCCATCCGCCGCGTGGTGCCTCTGGTGGGGATGCTCGATTTCAGTCCATTGATCCTGATCATTCTCCTTCAGCTCATCGGCAATCTGTTGACACGCTTACTCTCTTCCCTGAGGTGATGTATGTCTGACCGTAAATTCAATCTCCACGATGGCAGGAAAGGCTCTGCCCTGGCTGTGCGGGTCACCCCGCGCGCCGATCGGAATGAGATCGTCGAACTGCTCGACGACGGCACGATCAAAGTCCGTCTCGCCTCGCCGCCCACCGATAACGAGGCCAATGAGACCCTGATCGTGTTCCTCTCCGAGATCCTGGGCGTGCCCAGGTCCAGGCTGGATATCGTGGCGGGCATCAGCGGCCGGGACAAGCTCATCTCGGTCGTGGACCTGGATGCCGACACGGCCCACCAGCGCATCGTCGCTCATCTCGGATAAAAAATAGAACGGTCACCTGGATTGGTGACCGTTACTTTTTACCAGCTTCGCAAGGTGTTAACTTTGCGGGGTGTAGAGGGAACGATAGGTACTATAGATCTCATAAATATAGCGAATGTAGTTCTTTGTTTCATCGAAGCGGATGATCTCCAGCATCAGGTCGGGGTCGCCGCCGGCCAGCTGCTGCCAGACCATCGCATTCCCCGGCCCGGCATTATAGGCCGCCAGCCCGCCATAGATGTCTCCGTTGAGCATATCCCTGGTGTGGTGCAGGTAATAGGAGCCGAAGGTCACGCTGACTATGGGGCGGTAGAGATCTTCTGAGACAAACTCCGGGGGCCAGTTCAGCTCATGTGCGATCTGTTCGCCTGTCGCAGGGATGATCTGCATCAGGCCATGCGCGCCCGCCGAGGAGCTCACAAACCCTTCGAACAAACTCTCCTGGCGGATCACGCTGAACATGAACAGGGGGTCCAGTCCATACTTTTGAGCTTCATTGATGATCAGGTCGTGATAATACAATCCATAGCGGAGATGATTGAAGTAGGCCGGGGCAGTCAGTGATGCCTGCTGGGTATCCTGGCCCGCCAGCGTGAGAACCTGGCGGGCGGCAAAGACCGCCGAGCGATACAAGCCAATTCCCAGCAGATGATTTGCAAGGCGGAAACTATCGGTGGGACTGGATTGCACCGACTCGCGCAGGGATTCGAACTCCACCCGGGCTTCGTCATACATGCCCAGCTCCCAGAGCTCGGTGCCGCGCACGAATCTCGGGTCCTGGGCCAGCGTGCCGGGTCCGGAGAGATCCGTATCGGGCGGGAGATTGAAGGAGACGCGCAGCCAGGTCTCTGCCTCCTTGCGCTCCTTCTCCATGTCGGGGTTCAGGTTGACGTTGGCCGGTGTCTGAAAGGGAGCCTGCCCAAGCAGCAGGTCCTTCGATCGAATGCCGTAATACCCGGCCGGGTCGGCGGCCTGTCCCTGCTGCCAGGCATCCTGTGCGCCAGAGGCGTTGTTCAAAGCTTTTTGTGTCTTGCCAATCCATAGATAGGCGCGGGCGCGATCCTCGGGCTCGGTCGCCAGCAGCAGGTTGCGCTGAAAGACGGTCAGCGCCCCCGCATAATCCTGCAGCCGGTAGCGCGAGACGCCCGCCAGGAAGAGCGCTTGTGTGACCTGCTCGACGCCGGGATAATCATCGGCCACTTTTTCCCAGGTCTTGGCGGCCTCGTCGAGGCGGTTGTCACGCTCCAGGATGCGGGCTGCGTCCATCAGCATATCCGGCGCAAAGGTCGAGTCCTTTGACTGGGAGACGAAGTCCAGCAGGGTCTTCGCTGCTGCCTGGTAATCGTTCAGGGCCGACCACTGCAGGAAGGCCTTGTCCTGCCAGGCATCCACCCAGTTGGCATGGCTGGGATAATTCTGGATGAACGTATCGTATTCCTTGATCGCCTCGTCATAGCGCTGCAGGGAGCGCAGGGTTTGCGCCCGGTAGTAATGGGCCGTGCCGTCGTCGTTGGGATTGGCGGCGATATAACGGTCAAAGGCCGCCAGGGCGACATCGTACTGCTGCGAGTAATAATCCACCAGCCCGCGGTTCAGCTCGTCCACGGTGACGTTGGCATCGACCAGGGCCAGCAGCGATAAATACGAATAGTAGGAGAGCGGATAATTGTTGACGGCGTCCTGATAGCGGGCATATGCCTGGTCGCTTTGTCCAAGGGCAAGGTGGGCATTGCCGGCCAGGTAATCCATCTGGGCTTTGACGTAGTCATTGTCGGTGGTGGAGGAGATCTGATCGTACAGGGTCAAAGCGCCGGCATAGTCGCCAAAGTCGGCCCGGGTCTTGGCCATCTTGATCTGGATATCCTGTCCGTCGTCCAGGCGCGGCGCGGTCAGAGCGGCCTGGTACGCATCCAGGGCGCCGGGATAATCCTTGGCCGCGGCCAGCTCATCGCCGCGATAATCCTGCACGTACGCGTCCAGCACACCGGGGATGCGCTGCATGTATTTGCTGTAAAACTGTGCGGCCTGGGCATGATCGCCAAGGCCGGAGTAGGCGCGTCCCATCAGGAAGGGGGCGCGCGCCGAATAGGTTGAGTCGGAATAATCCGTCGTGAGGGTCGTAAAGCGATCGAGCGCTGCCTGATAGTTCCCATCTGCCAATTCCGTCCGGCCTAGTCCCCAGAGGGCCGCCGCTTTCAGGGCCGGATCGTTGGAGTCGTTGTAGGCAGTCTGGTATTCCGTGCGCGCTTTGTCATAATCTCCGTAGAAGAGAGCCTGATCGCCGGAGTCGATCCGCACCACCGGCGGAAGCGTGGGCAGAGGAGTGGGAGTGATCGTAGGGCTTGGGGTAAGTGTAGGACCGCCCGGTGTAATGGTTGCCGTTGCTGTTGGGACGGCTGTGGGGATGTTCTGGCATGCAGCGACCATCAAAATGAGCCACAGCCAGGCCAGTCTTTTAAGGTAAGTCATGTGAACTTTATAACGGATGGATTCAGAGGTGTCAATGTCACAGATTAACGGAGCCTAAGAGGAGTCAGGAGAGAACGTCGACGGTCATTCCCAGCCGCAGGCTGCCTTCATTTAAGGGGATGACGTTCTGCCCGAAGATGGCTCCCAGCTTCTGTTTTCGATATTTTCCCAGGGTCTTGAGAGGTTCTTTGCTGGTTTCCAGAGTATTCTTGTCAATCGTGGTGACCACGCAGCGGGCACACGGCTTGACCACTGCCAGTTCGACGTCTCCGGCACGGATTCTGTTCCAGCCATCCTCGGCGAACGGGGCGCAGCCGCGGACGACGACGTTGGGCCGGAAACGGTTCATCGGGACCGGGATTTCCAGCCGGGAGTTCAGATCCTGTAGTGCCTCCTCGGAGGCGAGCAGGATCGGATATCCGTCGGCAAACCCGGTGTGATCGTCCGGGTTGACCGCATAGGTACGATTCACCCTGCGGATGTATCCATCTGCCAGGTGCATCAGGCGCACTCTGGCGCCCAGCCACTCGGAGAACCACTGGGCGGCCTCCTGGCCCTGGTCGATGGCCTGCACATCCCTGCTGCT
>JBLMZU010000676.1:0-5646 GCA_050258995.1 Bacteroidota bacterium | reverse complement strand
GTTAGCCTTTGCGATGGTGTACCGGGATTTTGCTTATGAAAGACTTTCCGGTCTTGCTTTTGCATCGCTTCGAGGATCGGGACTGGTTCAAAGTTGGTCACCAGCAGGATATAAGACTTTGCTGCAAGCTGCCTGAGCAGTTCGTTGACTTTTCCAAGAGGGACTTCCCCACGCTGGAGTATTTCGGTTCCGTTGACAGTGAATTGCGGCTCACCGGCGATCCATTCCGGGTCATCAGCCAGCCGCGGAATTGCCACCTTCAATTGAGAGGCAGCCTCTAACCCAAGATCATCCTGTCCGACGGCCTGGCGAAGGGTGTTGACCAGTCTGCCTGTATCCATCCCGCCGACCTGGGCAACTATTTCCAGCGTGGCGATCTTTCCAACGGTACGGCGCAGCACCGGATTCTTTAGGTTCTTGAACGGAGGGGCAATGTTGATGATCTGCTCCTCCAAAAACGGATAGACGTCCAGGATGTCGAAGAGTTTGCTCTGGCTCGTGATTTCCATGATTACTTCGCCTCGTCGTACGCCAGCAAGCGCTGTTCACCTTCGAGAGAACGGGCCTCGGTCAGGTCCTGCGTCACTTCAAGAGTGCCGAGATAGCCGCCCTCAGCATCGCGCATGGCGTAATAGCAAATGTAGATCACGCGTCCACCCATATTGATCCAGAAGCGGGCGCGGTCCTGTTTGCCGGACTTGAAATCTCGTACGATCTGATTGACGATGTGGACGCTTTTGGGAGGATGGCAATATTGAACCTTGCGGCCCAGGATGGCGCGCGAGCGATCGAAAATGCGCTCCCTGCCTGGAGTAAAGTACCGCACTGTATCATCTTTATCCACGAAAGTCATGTCAAAGGGCAGGGTGCTGAATGTCACGATCAGCTCATCGAGTGTGAAGCTACCTGTCGGCATCTGCACACGTCCACCAGCTGCGGTCGCCTTCCTGATCTCCTTGTGGACTCCACCTTCCGGTGTCCACTCGAACTGCGGAGCGTACAGGCAGTAGCCATATTCGTCGTTCTGGATATAAATTTCGTACCAATCCTGCTCGGTCAGCAGATTGAGCGCAGCTGGAAACATGATCTTCTCTTCCTTGTAGATCATGTCATCCACGGCTTCGATGGCTGGCGTAATAGCAGCAGGTAATAGGCTTTTGCTTCCGCCACGTTTATTCTCTCAACTTGCTGTAAACCTGCAATCGTTTCGCGCAGCAGACTGCGCACCTGATCATGCTTGCCCCACATCACCATCGGTGGACCAGGCAGGTTGTTCTTTTCAAAGAAGGGAAACAGCAGGTATTCCTTGCGACGGTAGTGTTTATCCACATCCATCAGCAGGTTGAGGAATTCCTGGATGGAACGCATTCTGTCTGTGGCATCCTGCTCGTCTGGAAGAGTCTCCATTTGTCTCATGACCAGGCGTATGCGTGCGGTGGTCTTTGTCAGTTCGCGGTTTTCCTGCACAAAGGTGTTGACCGGGTGTCCGGGCACCGTTTCCGGCGTTTCACTCAGATCAAGGTGCTTTTTGAGTACCCGGGTGTGGGTATCGCATAACTCCTGAACTTTCTCTGCCGGGATGCCCTCCTGCACCAGCTGGACTTCCATCATGAAGACATCACTGTAATCGGCTTCGTCGAGCATGGTCTCCAGTTGGTGCTTGACCTGTTCCTCCGCCACCCCATTGTGTAACTGGCGAATCAGGCTTTTCATGATTTCGACGCGCTGCTGGCGATTATTGATCACTTCACTCATACATTTACCTTTTCTTCATTGCGTTATTTTGTCTGCTATGATTTTCCCAAGCGCCCTTTTTCAACCAGCGCCTTCCGGACGCCCCGTAAGCGTCCACGGTACACAAACCCAAGCACGAGAACAGCCGCAAGAAATCCAATCAGACTGATGCCAATCACCAACCATTCCTTGTCGGTTTCTGGCTGCCCAATGGAGGCGTTCAAGAACGAGATTAAGTCGGCCTGCTCGCTTTTGGTCAGTGGATGTTCAGTAAAGATGGGTTCCATCACCGGCGATATCGCCGGTCCGCTATTGGAGAGAATGGAAGCGAGTTCATCCTGGCTCCGTTTGTTGGAAACATTGGTCAGATTCGGTCCCATCGCCCCACCTCCCAGGATTCCATTTTCGCCCACACTGTGACAGCCCATACACGGAGGGCCATCATTTCGGAAATGAGCATAACCCATAAACAGATCCCGTCCGTTATCGACATTCCCGGTACCAATCGCCTGGGCGGAAACCGGTTGAATGACCCTACTCACAGACGCAGGACTGCATCCAAAAAGCATTAAAACAAGAAACACAATTAACAAAAGGGATATCCGCTTCGAATTACCGATTCTGCCGATCATAGGTTCCGCACACTCCTCCCGATTGAAATCCTGGATTTTTGCATAAGATGAGAGTGATCATACGCCTGCTATTGCAGATAAAATGTGACTTTTGTCACAAAACGGCATGACATTTGGCTGGGGCGACAGAGATTATTTCAAAAGTATTCAACTGAGTCTATGGGGAAAACCATTTCTGTCTATCTGCTGCTTGGCGCGTTTTTGTTAACTGATTCTAATGAGTCTAGAAAATTGCTTCTTTGCGCTAGCGCAAATTAGGCCATGAAATGAACCATGTATGCAGCTCGGAAACCGCCGATTTTCCATCCTTGAAGCTGACAGTACAGATTTGGCCTTCTCGCTCCGATTTATGGCTTACCGTTCCCAATTGATCACGGCTGCTTAATTCTGCGTACGCACCTGGATCATTCAAGCAGGAGCGACAAAACCAAGGTCATGGTGAGTATTGATATTATTCTCGATCGACAGTGTTCGACCTGGCCTTTATTTCGACGGCGGCTCGCCGGAGCTCTTCCGAGTTTACCGTTGCAAGTACGCCGTTCCATACCACCCAGAAACCGCCGGCTAAGCAACTGTTTTGATCTCCACTGAAACTTTCTTCCAACGACCTATTCAGGTTAACATCAATCACCTAACATTTTCCATATTTTCTTACCCTTTTGAATAGTGGCTATCAACGTGAAGGGATAGTGAGATGGTCAAACCGAATCGTTTGGATCGAAAAGGCTTGCAAATCCGGTTAGAAAACTATAAATTAATAGCAGAGGTGAATGCGGAATTGTTCGACGCAAACGCATACGTCAAAGAGGATCTCCTTAAAGCTAGCGTTTGGGCAATACAAATCGTTTTTAGGGCACGCCTTCCAATCCACTCCCTTATAGAGAAATTAAATGAAGTTCGCACAATGATTGGGCAGCCTAAGTCCGAAAGAAGGACTTTGATTGTGCGAAAATCAAATGATTTTGTAATCATCAGATAAAGGGCGAACACTACGAGTTACACAAGCCAGATGCGCTTGGCAAATTCATTGGGAGACAAGCCCGGGAGAGGCAATCCCTGATGGGGTCGGTCGTTGTATTCCAACAAAAACATTTGCAGAAACCCCAATAATTCTTGATCTGATTGCCAAGCTTTATCCGCCAGCCACTCCTTGAGGGTGCGGACAAAACGCTCCGCAATTCCATTCGACGGTGGGCGGTGACGAGCGATAACCACGTGGACAAATTCGGCTTCTTGGGCGAACTGTTGAAATACATCTGCGGTAAAGTGGACGCCACGATCGGAAATCAGGAACTGCAAATGGGCAGGTAACAAGCCCGGCAGGGCCGCTACCACCATCTCGGCAGTGACATGCGAACCGGCTATGAAGAGTGGCAATCCCAAACACTGCCGAGTACAGTTATCGGTGATCATCAAAACGGCAATCCAGGCCGTGACGATGGGCAGCAAGGTTATTTGTTCTCGTAAACTTTTTCTATGCAAGCGCCACTGTTCGTCTTCCTGTTGGCGTTGCTTGGACTGTTGACGATGGTGTTTGCGCAACTCCTGCCGATGCTCTTCTTGTACTTTGACAGAACCCCAAGGGGCACGCGGTTTGGGGTTCACATTCTCTTCGGTAGACGGTTTTTCATAGCGGTGCTGGCTCCAGGTCACTCGCCAAGCCGTGTCTTCAAGTTTGCGGCGCATGCGGGTGTTGCGCCGCTCGGTGCATAGTTGAGCCTCTGCTTGGCGTAATTGCTGGAGCTCGGCCTGTCGAGAAGGTTTTTCAACTGGAGCAGTCTCAATTCTTGGGCCAAACAGGGGTCGAGAAGCCTTCACGAAAGCCTGAACGGCTTCCGCATAATCCAGTTCTGGATCTGCAAATACCTTGCCAGCGTAGTCCCACTCCTGACCCGCTTCTCTCATTCGTTCGACGACCAGGTGACCGGATGAACCACTCACCGCTGGCAGCTTGACATTTACCAGATGGCTCACAGGCACAAAACATAAGTCAACGTTGAGTGCCTGACCTGGCAGATCCGCCGTCCGACTTACCGGATTAAATCTCTTTTTTTTTATCTCTGCTTTCCTCTGGCTTCCACAGCCCGGCGTCTTCCAGCACACGTCGTACCGTATTTGGGCTGACCAGAGGTACCCAGTTGTTGGCTTTGGCGATTTCATGGGCCATGCGATGCTTGCCCCATTCAGCGTGTTGATCATGGAGTTCCAATATTTCCGCTTCGACCTCAGAGGCTATCCTTCCCGTGCCTTTCGGTACCCCATTCTGTTCACAGCTTTCCAAACCCACATACCCATCTTTTTCGAAACGCGGTTTCCAGAGGTAAAAAGTCGTCCGCCCTACATGCGCCTTTTGGCAAGATGTTGTGACATTGCGGGTTTGCTCCCAGGTCTCAAAGAGAAATTTCCGCTGTTGCGGTGTCGTCGGTGGATAGTACACATTTATCGGAGTCATCCTTATATAGTACTCTATTGTTCGCCCTTTATCTGATGATTACAAAAATCAAATGATTTGTCCATTAGATGAGACATATTTACCCGATATCTGAAGGATGATCTTGTCCCCTTCGATGATAGTACTGGTGTTATCAATGAAGGAATAATCATCGATCTTGACAGCTACCCAGGTTTGCTTCGGCTTCCCGTTGTTGGCATATTCGATCTTCGCGATTGATCCTGGTCGCCCGTAAATCAAAACATCTTTTACCTGAAGCACCTTTGCGGAAAGCGTCCATGAATGTGCGCTTTCACTGTAACGTGCCGCAGTGGCTGTTTTCTCTAACGGTGATTCGTTGATGATAGCCACCGGCGCTGCTGCGGAAGCCGAGGAGCTTGATGGAATTACAATTTTCGAAAGTTGTAGAGTAACGATAATGACCAGTACCGACACCAAAATGTGGATATTTTTGCCTATGAATTTCATCGTTAATTTTCCTCAATGTACATATCCATGATACGGCCTTCATCTTCATCTCTTGGTACCGGCCTGTGCATTTCCGTTCTTTGATATTGATCCAGTCGCTGCAGATCGGCCGGGTCTTTTCCTTCTGCTTCGGCTTGCTTCTTCTTTGCACGCATCTTCTTCTGCAACGTCTCTTCCCTTTTCGCCTGCTGCGTTCTTAAATCAGCCAGCTTCACAACAACATCTTCCTGCGTCAGAGCCTGGCGCAAGAGTGACAGCGACGATTCCGGCAGCATATTTGCTATTGCCTCCATTGCCGTTTGCTGCCATTCATCCGCCATCTTGTAATCTTCCGGGTGTGCTTCGATGACCTCTCGAATG
>JBLMZU010000675.1:0-3974 GCA_050258995.1 Bacteroidota bacterium | reverse complement strand
CACCCCGTCCTTCCTCTGACAATGTATAGGCTTCATCGATGAAGAGAACACCATCCAGTGCAGATTCAACCAGCTTGGTGGTTTTTGGGCTTGTCCCACCGACAAATTCCGCGACCATATCCGTGCTGGTCGCTTCGACGAGATGGCCCTTTTTGAGAATCCCTCGTTCAAAAAAAAGCTCACCAATCAATCTGGCGACTGTCGTTTTTCCGGTACCTGGGTTGCCTTCGAATAGCATATGGAGGAGAGGTCGCTCAGCAGCTTTCTCTTGATGGGACGATTCAATCCATAGCGTCAGCTCTGTTACGCGTTCCTTGATCTTTTGAAGACCGATAAGCCGATCGAGTCGGATGCTGGCAGGCACCCCGGGATCCCGGAAGGCGGGAAACCAGCCGCTATTGCGAATCTTCTGCTCATCCATGCGTCCAGAATTCTTTAATCTACTCATCCATAGACGCATGCTTCCCCCTTCAGCCAGGATCATTTCTGTCAAGCGGGCGGAATTGATCCTGCCTGAGTTGTCCATTCTGGTATTCATGATCAAACGTAACAGCTCATCTTTTTGTGGTCCGGTGATCCTCTTTACCTGGGCGTAGCTGCCAGTAGTTGGCTCCAGCACGGAGTTTCGAATTTCCGGGATGGTTATACGGGTTGCATTTTCCTTTAACTGATCCAGATCCGTCGCAGAGAAAACCAGAATGCAAATATTAGAGTTGCCTGACGGAAGACGGGCCCATTCTCCGATGATTCCGGCCAGGATGCGTCGGGAATCGAAATGCTGCAGAACGGTCTCTGCCTGGAGGATGACGACCGCGGATCGAGCCTTTCGAGTATCGATCATGATCGCGTTCAATAGATTAATCAAGGAAATATCCCCTAATCCACGCTCGGACAGATTCGACGCCGGTGCAGGGGCGGGAGAAGCGTTCTTTAGCATTTGGGGCCCAAATGGGCCACTCCCGACTTTGGTTCTGTAGGAGCTGGACTGAGATTCCCTTACAGTCGACGATTGTGATTGTGTGGAAGGTAATGTGATCTTTTCCGACTCCTGGTCGAGAAAAAACAACGGACGATGTGGAGAGCTGAAGACAACCCGCCTGTATCCCTGCGATTTTAATTCCGTCTGGAGAGCCTGTTCGATGTTCAACTCGTCGCAGTTATTGCTAAGGTAGATGTCCTCTATCCCCTGCCCGTATAAAAGGTAAAACCTGGCATGGTCGTGTTCCGGTAAAGCTTGAGCAATTCGAGCAAACATCTCACGATCTTTCTGAACGGGTAATTTTATTCTCGACCGAGCGGGTTGACCCAAAAGTATTGGACTCTGATCTGCTCGTCGCGGGGCTTGCCTCGGGGTTGCTTACCCTCAAGTTAAATTGGTTGAGAGCCTGGCAGAGCTCATCCCATCGAAGACGAGCCTCATGTTCTGTCTTGAGATACGGATGCGTGGTAATGACGACCAGATCATTTGATAATTCCTCGCTGGATCGTTCCGCCGGTACAACGTGAATATCCACCCGGCTCCCATCCGGGCTGTCCAGGTGTGCATCGAATTGTGCTCGCATATCATCCCCGGAATAACCCGCTTCTCCCAGCAGGAACCCGTGCAGCTCAAGCGCCTGAAGTGCCTGCTCGGCGATGTTCATCCTAAGCTGGGAATTCAATGCATTCAGGCGCGCGTCATAAACGATCGTTTCGAAAGACTCACGGATCACAGGCAGGATCTGTTGATAGATTCGATCGATATCCGCGAAGGTCAGACAATTTTGATCCTGGAACATGTATCCGCATAGCTGCCTGCTGTGGTCGACTAACTGGCTGAAGCGTCCATTTGTCCAGTAATCCAGATCAACATCAATGGGAAGTTTCTCCCCCTGCAAGCCAAGTGCGGATATCATCGAACTGGATTCCATTTGTTGGAGCAACTGCGTTATGGCAGCAATTGTTGTATCGAATGCAGATCGCCATTGAAGTGTGATTTTTTCAAGCTCAAAATGGAGATCTGAGAGCTCCAGGTACGTTTGTTGTGCCCCCTGTATGCTTGACTCGGGAAATCCCTCAGAAAGATTATTTTCTGCAAAGTGAACGCCGCGAAGCGACCTTATTAGCCTGCCGGGCGTAAATCGCTCATGATCGTATTGAGCATTTATAAAATCGGATAATACAAGGCAGCGGTTCACCCACTCCTGGGCAGCCAGCTCCTTTGCATATTCGAGATCTCCATAGGCGTTCTGTTTTTCGATCAGCGTCTGGATATTAAAATGAAATCTTTCCCTTTCCTGCTGAATCGCGTGGGAAAATTCCAAGGATAAGGAATCAAGGGAGTGGTCAAAGTTAGAATTGGATTCCTGGAGTACTGCTGCAAGACTCTGAAAGCACATGTCATTTTGTGATTTCAGTTCCTGGAGAAGCTTCAGATCCACTTGATTCGTGTTTTGTGTGACGGACGCCAGCGCCTCTTCGAGCTCGGTCTCACGGCGCTCGAGATGCTGGATGAGATTTAAGTACTGTTGTTCCTGAGTAGAATTTTGCTCATTCAGGTTGGCAAATTCCCGAAACCTTTTTTTCATATCAGCCTCATGGAGACGGCGATATTCCTCCTGGCTGATCGTCACTGTTGCGTGTTTATAGCCGCTCATCGGTTCTTATCCTTTCCACGAATGCCAGGCTTGCATGATCCATGGCAGTTTTCATTTCTGGCGTCGGAATTCCTATGAATGCCAGCTCACCGTCCGTAATCCTGACTTCGATGCTTCGGTTCTGAGAGTTGAGGTCAGAGCCCTGAAGACGCGAAGTGAGGTGAATGATCCTTTGGTTGGCACTGCCTCGCAGACCAATCGAATCGTTCATTGCTTGAATGTAGGGACCGTCGATCAGCACATCCACCTCTGATAACAGATCCAGGATGCCTGCATTGGGTGGATTTCTTACCAAATGCTCGTATCGGTATCCGGTGAAACAGATCAAAGACAGCTCCCTGTGTTTCCTGATCAATCTGATCAAGGATGCCAGCGCGGCTGCCTGTTCCATGGGCTCTCCGCCGGAGAAAGTTAGTCCATCAATCAGATCCAAATCCAATTTTTGAATCACTTCGATTGGGGTTAGAATAGATGCGGGTTTAAACGGGATCCAATTTGGTGCCACACAGCCTGGGCAATGTAGCGGACATCCCTGCACCCAAATCGCCGCCCGTGTTCCCGGACCCAGTGCCTGGGTTTGGGACGCAATGGCGGCCACATTCAATTCATGTTTGTTTGCATCGTTTTTGTCGATATTCATGTTTCATCTGGCCTACTAAAGTCAATTCATTAGAAAAGGTTACGGTTCAGAACATCTGTTCTATTATTGTATACCAATAAAGGCAAATTGAGAATGGTGAATAATCAGTATTCCATCGTCGAATTCCATTGCCATACCAGTGCCTCCAAAGATTCCATTACTCCGCCTAAAAAGTTGGTGGAAGCTGCCCACCGCAACGGGGTGACTCGCCTGATCATTACGGACCACAATACCATTGCGGGAGCCCGTGACGCCCAGGTTTTCGCTCCGGACTTTGTCATCGTCGGCGAGGAGATCATGACGACAAAAGGAGAGATCCTGGCGGCGTTCGTCACCGACGAGATCCCTGCCGGATTACCCCCGGCGGAAGTCATCCGGCAGCTCCGAGTTCAGGGCGCATTCATCAGCGTCTCGCACCCATTCGATTCGATGCGCTCGGGCGGCTGGAAGGAACCCGACCTCCTGGAGATCCTGCCTCTTGTGGATGCCATTGAGGTCTATAACTCGCGCAGCATGCGACCGCGCTTCAATCATGAGGCCCGCAAGTTTGCCGAAAAACATAATATTCCCGGTACAGTTGGCTCGGATGCGCATGCCGCGTTCGAAGTCGGTCGTTCGGTCCTGAAACTGGAGCCTTTCGAGGGACCGGATGGATTACGCCGGGTCATCCGCGCCGGCGTACAGGTCACCAGATGGTC
>JBLMZU010000674.1:0-2593 GCA_050258995.1 Bacteroidota bacterium | reverse complement strand
GGTGCATCAGTCACTCTCCCTGGGCAGCCTGTCACAGGCTGCTTCAAATCACGATAAATGGGGTGGACACATCGGTTGCGCCCGTTTCAGTCTTCTATTATAGGGTTCTTCGGGGATGGGTCAAGCCTCGGGAGTGGAAAATGTTCGGACCTGGATCGAGTGGACGACCGATGTACGCACGCGGATGATATCCCCGCGCGCTGTCGCGGAAGCCCTCCAGGCTATTAAACAGGCGCGTTTTAGCGTCCTTTTGCCTGACGCGCCCGGAAACCAAGCGTGCTGTTGAACGTTTTTTTGTAAATTTGTTGAAATTTTGTTTCAGTTCTCCGGAAAAGCTTATACTGAATTGATAAAGAAAGGCATCCATGACCTGGCCCCGCTATCCATCTCTTTTTCAGATCAATACCCGGGTCCGCCTGACGGAGCTTTCCAACGCGCTCGGTCGTCCTGCGACGCTGGATGATATTCCCGATACGGAGCTGGACCGGCTGGCGGCGGATGGCTTCGACCTGGTCTGGTTCCTGGGGGTGTGGCAGACCGGTGCGGCCAGCCGCCGGGTGTCGGCTTCGATCCCCGAGCTGCTGGCGGAATACAGGCGAGCCCTGCCGGATCTGCAGGAAGCGGATATTACCGGTTCCTGTTTCGCGGTCCATGACTACCACGTCCACGGGGATTTTGGTGGAGACAAGGCTTTGGTCCGTCTGCGTGAGCGGATGGCTGAGCGCGGACTGCGGCTGATCCTGGATTTCGTCCCGAACCACATGGCATTGGATCATCCCTGGGTGTTTGAGCATCCCGGGTATTTTGTGGCGGGCACGGAGGAACAGCTGGCTGCCCAGCCCCAGAATTACATTCGACTGGAAGTGAACGGCGAAAGCCGCATCCTTGCCTATGGACGCGATCCCTACTTTGCCGGGTGGTCGGATACGCTCCAGCTGAACTATGGGAACCCCGAGCTGCAGGAGGCCCTGCTCGGCGAGCTGCGGCGGATCGCGGGCCAGTGTGACGGCGTGCGCTGTGATATGGCCATGCTGGTGGTCCCGGAGATCTTCGAGCGGACGTGGGGAATTGCCTCCGCTCCCTTCTGGCCGCGGGTCACGGCCGAGATCCATGCCGGGAATCCGGGCTTCCTCTTCCTGGCCGAGGTTTACTGGGATATGGAGTGGACCCTCCAGCAGCAAGGCTTCGACTATACCTATGACAAGCGCCTTTACGACCGCCTGGTGCACGGGCAGGCGCGCCCGGTCCGTGAGCACCTGTATGCCGGGCTGGACTTTCAGGACAAACTGGCACGCTTCCTGGAGAACCATGACGAGCCGCGCGCCGCGGCCACCTTTGCAGCGGATGTGCATCAGGCTGCGGCTGTGATCACCTTCCTGACGCCCGGCCTGCGCTTTTTCCACCAGGGAGAGCGCCAGGGTAAACGGGTGCGGATCCCGGTCCACCTGCGGCGCGGGCCGCTGGAAGAGACAGACCCCGCCATCTCTTCCTTTTATGACTGCCTGATCGAGGCGTTGAAGGATCCCGCCTTCCGCGATGGAGACTGGCGGCTGCTGGATGCCCGTCCCGCCTGGGAGGGGAATGACAGCAGCGACGCCTTTATCGTCTTCTCCTGGAGCGGACCCGGGGACCGCCGGCGGCTGGTGGCTGTCAATTACTCGGACCATCCCAGCCAGTGCTATGTCAATTTGCCGTGGGACGATCTCGCAGGCCAGACGTGGAAATTCCACGACCGGCTGGGGAAGGCCCTGTACGATAGAAACGGGGAGGATCTCTCCACACAAGGGCTGTATCTGGATATGTCCCCGTGGGCATTCCATGGGTTCGATGTGGAGCCCCTTTAGTGTATTCAAACCGCAGGCTGTTTCTGCGTTTGATGGAAAAGTTCAAAAAATCAATATCAATAGTTCACAGGAGGCACAATGGCAGAAAAGTATAGTTTCATCGTTGTCCGTTATCCCAACAAGGAGACCGCCGGGGCCGCGCTTGAGGTTGCGAATCAGCTGGCCAAGGAGAAGGTTGTCAAGCTGAAGGATGCTGTGGCCCTCACCAAGGATGAGAAGGGCAAGATCCACATGCAGCAGACCAAGGATGACCCGGCCAGCAAGGGTTTCCTGAAGGGCGGCGTGATCGGCATCATCTTCGCCGTGCTGTTCGGCGGCGCGGCCTGGATCGTGGCCGGTGCTGCTTTGGGCACCGCCTTCGCCATGTTCGACCGCGGCATCAAGAACAAGCTGCTCAAGGAACTGGGCGAGAACATGACCACCGAGCAGTCCGCCCTGGCCGTCCTGGTTCAGGAAGCCGATTGGGCGGCAGTCAAGGAGCGCTTTGGTGCGCAGAATTTCAACGGCGAGATCATCGTCCAGGAACTGGTGGACGAGCACCTGGCCGAGGTGGAGAAGCTCAGCGAGAATCCCAAGGCAGTCGAGCAGGTTCCCGCCGAGGTGGAGCTGAAGGCCGAGCCCGACGCTGCGGCACCTGAAGCGGAAAAGCCCCAGGCGTAATCGCCAGACGGAATTAGAAATAAAATCGCCCGGACCGTCCGGGCGATTTTATTTCTGTATTTATCGATCGGGTGATTAGCCAAGCTTTT
>JBLMZU010000673.1:0-14030 GCA_050258995.1 Bacteroidota bacterium | reverse complement strand
CTCAGCACTTCCTGCCTGCGGGCCCATTCCAACACCTTGGTGACGAAACTGCTGCGGTTGCGGCTGTAGACCCAGCTCGTCCGTAAAATCAGATAACCGGCATTCCCGGCCTGGATGACCTGCTCGCCGGCGAGTTTGCTCCTCCCATATACACCGAGCGGATTGGTAGGATCCGCTTCAACATACGGCGCCCCTTTGCTGCCATCGAACACATAGTCCGTGGAATAGTGGATGAGGAAGGCATCCAGCCTGGCAGCCTCCTCGGCCAACAGGCCCGGGATGTCGCCATTCACTTTGAAGGCTTTCTCCGGCTCGCTCTCCGCCTGGTCCACGGCCGTATAAGCCGAGGCGTTGACAATCACCTGGGGTCGCTCCACCTGAATCGTCTCCCGAACCTTCGGTATATCCTCCAGGTTTAAATTATGAATATCATAGGCGGCGACCCCGCCCAGTGCTGACAGGGTGGATTGAAGCTCCGTGCCGAGCTGTCCCATTGCGCCGAAAAGCAGAATTTTCATTTTCCCATCTCCACCTTTTATGCCAGGCCCATATCCTGCCGGGTTAGCAGCTCCCGCTGGCTGACCTCTTCCAGGACACGCAGTACCAGCCAGTAGATGGCCAGCTGAATCCCCACCAGGAAAAAGAGGGCGCTTCCCAGCATATAGAACCAGATCTGTTCGATCTCCCAGCCCTGCAGGCCGAGCACCAGGCTGATCACGCCCAGAACAATTCCGATCAGGATCCCGACCACGCCCATCCATCCGAACTGCTGGTCGAGCGGAGTTTTAAAGATCGGCTTTCCGAACATTCCCTGCTTGATGGGTTTCTTGTAAAACAGGGCGATCAGATAATTAAACATGATTCCGAGTGAAAAGATATTCACACCTGCCATGGTCAGGAGCATGGCAGCAAACATGGAAACCACCCACCACGGGTTTTCAAACGTGACCCCTTTGATCCAAGCAAGGATCATGCCCAGAAATAGCAGGGCGGCGACCCCGACTGCCACCAGGCCGATCCAGCCTAAAATACGGACCGGGTTGTAGGTCATGGCCGTCCACACCATCGACTGGAGAAACACGCGCCCATCGTGGATGACACTGAGCTTTGAGCGCCCGACCCGCTCACTGTACGGGATGGGAACTTCCCGGATGGTAATTCCTTCATGCAGGGCCCGTGTGCTCATGACCGGCGTCAGATTCAATCCATCCGGGAGGGGATAGATATGTTCCAGGATGTCTTTTTTGAAGACCCGCATGCCGCTGGCGCTGTCGGTGACCTTTTGGCGGCCCAACAGGGAAAGCAGTGTGGCAAAGAAGAAATTGCCCACCCGCCGGGTGAGAGGCATCTGGCTGTCCTCGCCGGCCATTCGCGAGCCGATGACCAGGTCCGACCCGCCGAGGGCAGCCTCACACAGCCTCGGGAAATATTCGGGAGGATACGTGCCGTCGGCATCCAGGAAACCGATCAATTCGCCACGCGCCTGGGAAAACCCCGTTTTCAGCGCGGCGCCATAGCCTCTGTTTTTGGGATGGCGGACGAGCGTCACGCCGTCGACCCCGGCTGCCACGTCTGCGGTATGGTCACGGGAGCCATCGTCCACCACCAGGAGCTCCAGTTCATCGACGCCGACCTTCTTCAGCTCACTCTTCACCCTGAGAACGCGATGGGCGATCTCCGCAATCCCATTTTCCTCGTTATAGGCAGGGATGACCACAGACAATATTGTCATGAATGTAATTCCTTGATGTGATAAATTGTTCGATTTTCAGTGCTGATCGAGCCATCGATGGTTTTGAGCGGTCTGGCCGGCACCCCCCCGACCACCGTGTGGGGCGCCACATCCTTTGTCACGACGGCCCCTGCTGCCACCACCGCGCCCTTCCCGATCCTGACCCCGTCTGTGACCACAGCACCGGCCCCCAGCCAGACGTCATCCTCAATGACGATCCCCTCAGCGGTGATGCCCTGGTCCACAAAGGGGCGATCCGGGTCGTCAAAGACATGATTGACTGCAATGATCTGGGTAAACGGCGAAGTGTAGACCCGGTCACCGATCTCGACACCGCCCTGCCCACGGATGATCGAGTATTCCCCCACCAGGCTGTCGCGGCCGATCCTGATATGTGATTGGGGCATGTTCCTGAAGTTGTAAACATGCAGCACCGCGCCGTGCATGACGATCGTACGGTCACCGATTTCAATGCCGTTCGGCGTGGCATGCAGGTAGGTGTTCTGGTCCAGATAGACCCCATTTCCAAGGCGGATGTGGTCGGCATACCTTAAACGGACATTGTTCTCGATCGCAGCGGTCCCATCCATGCGCAGAATAAAGCGGTAGAACACACCTCGCAGGGCAATTCCAAAGATCGTGGGAATCCAGCCAAGGCAAAACAAAATAAACTGCTCATAGAAATAACGGGGCAGCGATGAAGCTTGTCGATCGAGGTACAACCGCAGACTGGATAACATTGTTTGATCCTGGAGGGTGCCCATGCTCTACAGCGGCGGGAAGGTTTTCAATTCGCCCGTACAGTCGATTTGAAATACTCCACCGTTTGTTTCAATCCATCCTCCAGGCTGACCGCAGGCTGCCAGCCCAACTCCCGTCCTGCCCTGGAGGCATCCAGGTAGATGTGACGGGTCTCGCCGATCTTGGCCGGCCCATAGCAGGCGGATTGAGTGTAGTTCGTGGCCTTTGCAAGACCCGTGAAGATCTCATTGATGGACGTGGGACGTCCCCAGCCCAGGTTATAGATTCCGGGCATATGGTCGACGGTCAGGGCAAGCTCGTTTGCGCGCGCACAATCTCCAACATACACAAAGTCCCGGGTCTGCTCGCCATCTCCGTTGATCATCACCTGCTCGCCGTCCAGCATTTTCCCGGTAAAGATCGCCACCACACCCGCCTCCCCATGCGGATCCTGGCGGGGGCCAAAGACGTTTGGATAGCGAAGGACGGTGTAGGTCAGGCCATAGTTGACATGGTACATGTAAAGATAATGCTCCACCGTATGTTTGCTGGCCCCGTACTGGCAAATGGGATTGATGGGATGGTTTTCATCACATGGAAGCTTTTCAGGCTCCCCATAGACGGCTCCCCCGGTGGATATATATAGAAAATGTCGTACGCCAAATTCCCTGGCGCATTCGATCAAATTGATGGAGCCGATGATATTGACCTGCGCGTCGAAGACAGGCTCGGACACCGACCGGCGGACATCCCGTTGGGCGGCATGATGGCTGATAAAATCCGGTCTTTCGTTTTCGAATACTTCACGAATCCCGGCATCCCGGATATCCAGCCGATAAAATTTCGCGGCCGGGTTCAAATTATACGAATGGCCGGTGGAGAGGTCGTCCACAATCACCACTTCATATCCTCTGGAGATAAACAGGTCCACAACGTGCGAGCCGATAAACCCGGCTCCTCCGGTTACCAAAATCTTTGCCATGATCTTTTCCTATGTAGAAGTTTTTCGGCGCCGCGCTGCGCTTGCGGCAGGCAATTGAAATAACGCCTCTCGGCCAGGCCAGGACCTCCAATCCGAGAGGACCCGTTATGGAGGACCGAAACGCTTTATTATATTCAAAAATCCCCCGAATCCTTTGGGCGCCTTAAGACCGCTTGGAACGCTCGATTTGTTTTTCCCCGAGTTCTACAGGGACCTGGCGATTTTGCAGGTAGTTCAGCAAAACGCGGACTCGTTCCCGGCCCGGGATCTGGCTGTCGAAAATCGCCTCGTACCCGGCGAATGGACCGTCCTGGATCTTCACAAGATCACCGGGTTTTAGCTCATTCAGCATGTTCTTCTGGGAGGCATTGATGTATTCCACCTGACGCTCTATCGCTGCAATTAACATGTCGGGGACGGAGGCCGGCTCTCCATCGAAGCTGACGAGGTTCACCGCACCGGGCATCCAATGCAGGGTCGATATACTGATCGTTTCCAGATCGGCGTTGACAAACAGATAGCTGGGAAAATAGGCTTTAAGCTTGCGCGCACGCGGGTTGACAGTCTTCACCCGGATCCTTGGATAAAAAACCCTGATGCCGTACGAAGACAACTGCTCGGCCAGGAACTCCTCCTTATTCGGTTTGCTGCGGATGACATACCAGGAAACAGCCATGGCTCCTCAATTTTCTTTGATGCTTCCTGCAGATTGTGCATCACCAGGCACATTTCTGCGCGGATGTTGGTTTATCTCCCTGGCCAATTATACGTTGCTCGATGTTGAATACACGTTAAAGTTTGGATAAAGTAGACAGAAAGTGTAAACCCGCTCATCTTATTCGTCAATTAATGTTACAGGAAACTGTAAGCTGAAAATAAGATCTCACGGGATATTGATCGCGCGGCACCCTGTAAAACACAAAAGAGCCTTTCATGCAAAGACTCTTTTATGCTGGCTCAACTGTTGTGACCGACCAGGGACTTGAACCCTGAACCCACTGATTAAGAGTCAGTTGCTCTGCCATTGAGCTAGTCGGCCGTGTATGGTATCAACGGACTCTAATCGAGAGCCTGTTGCATACTTCTGTGTAAAAGTGCCGCGTGCGCACCGTATTATACACGAATGGAAAAGAATGTCAATTCAAACATGTAATCTCCTGGGCTGGAAAAACGCTTAAAGATTTGGCCAGCTCCTCAACAATTTCTTGCACGGCCTGTATTACCTCTGCACTGACCAATCCATCGAACGCGGTGGATCGCGGCTGGATGCCAAGAATATAGATCTCACAACCCAATTCGAGGGTCAGGTATTTGGCCAGCATGGAGAGGGGCAGGGTATGTGTGGATGCACTCATGCCATCGATCTCATCGATTTCAACCCGGCGGATTCCACCCGGTTCTTCACCCAGTTCAGCAGCGTCGATCAGGAGGACAAGATCCGCCGCGAAGCGACGCAGCTCAGCGGTCCGGTTCTCAGGGGCGTGACCGGCGTCGATCACAAGGAGGGAATCAGGGGCCCGCCTGAGCCGGGCCTTCGCCAGCCCGCGCGCGACCAGCACCCCGGCCGCGTCATCCGAGCGGAGGGGATTCCCGATCCCAAGAACTGCGATCCTTGGTGGCTTATTTGGCCGGGCTAATAATTGTTCCAGCAGCCGGTTCAGGGACGCCTGCCAGGAATTGGGCGATGTCCTCTTCGGTTCCATAATATACAGAGAAATCCTTGTTGAGCTTGGCATGCTCCCAGTCCTCGTGGGTCATGCCCATGCATTTGACCTTGCAGTTGACCACGCATTGGCCGCAGTACACGCAGCGGTCCATGTCATATTTAAGCACATACCGCTTCTTGGCCCGATCAACGATGACCAGCTTGATGGCGTTCGAGGGACAATCCTTGACACACAGGCTGCAGCCCGTGCACAGCTTGGCGTCATAATCCAGGGCGCCGCGATAGCGTTTGGGAGGCTCAGTCCTCTCGGCCGGATACAGCTGCGTGGCGGATTTTGCAAAAAACGAATTAACGACATCCTTCAGCATGGTACCGATTTTCATAGCACGTATCCTCTCAGAAGTATGATCACCAGGATCTGCGCAAGCACCAGTATGGTACCAAAGCGCCACCATAGACCCACCGTTTGATCGATGCGCAGGCGGGTGAGCAGGGATTGCAGCAGGGTCATCAGGAGCAGGACGGCCAGGGTCTTGAGCAGGAAGGGAAGAATGCTATTCACGCCACCCAGATAAAAGGCAGACACGAGTGTGATGCCCACGATCAGCTCGATGGACTTGCCCAGCTTGAAGATCGCCAGGCCGCGGCCGCTGTACTCGGTCAGCGCGCCGGCGACGATCTCCGTCTCGGCCTCGGGGGAATCGAAGGGAGGCAGCTCAAGTTTTCCCATCAGGCCGATCAGCGCAACGATAAACCCGACAGGCTGGGTGATGGCCATCCAATGGCTTCCGGCATAATGGTTGATCTCGCTGATCTGCCAGCTCCCCGCCACCAGGGCAGGTCCCAACAGCGCGAGTAGAAACGGCGCCTCGTAGGCAAACATCTGTGTCAACGTCCGGGTGGAACCGATCACTGAAAAGCGGCTGCTCGTATTCCAGCCCGCAAGACCGATGCACATGGTCAGCAAACTGAGCAGGTAGATGGTAACGATCAAATCCCCGGCGAAGCTGTGCACCGGCTCCAATCCCAGGAAGGGAACGTACAAGGCGGCGGTCAACGCACCTGCAATCGCAACCACGGGAAGCGCAAAGAACAGGAAGGGACCAGCCAGCCCCGGAATGATCTGTTCCTTGCCAAACAGCTTGACCATGTCTGCAAAGGGCTGGAACCAGCGCGGGCCGGTGCGGTTCTGGAAGCGCGCCACCAGCTTGCGGTCGACCCATTCATAGAACATGCCTGCGAAGATCAAGGTCAGCCCAGCCGGAAAGATCAGGAGGGAAAAGAGGGAGGTCAATGTGTTCATTTGTAATACTCAATCCCATGCTCGCGCAGCTGGCTCCAGGTCCAGTTCTTTCGCCCGGAGGAGTTCGCGACCGTGACAAGGCGGTCGTTGCATGAGAAACATGGATCCATGCCGGCGATCAGCATGGGCACATCTGCCAGCTGCCGTCCCACTGCCTTTTCCAGCACAGAGACCCAGTTGCAGAGACTTGGCGTCCGGACGTGGATACGTGACGGTCTTTCCCCGCCATCGCTCTTGATGTAATAGAACAGCTCGCCGCGCGGCGCCTCGACCCGTGAAATCGTCTCGCCGGCCGGTATCTTGCGCGGCATCTTCACCGAGAGCGGACCCGCGGGCAGGTTATCCACAATCGTCCGGATGGCAAAGCAGGAGACCAGCAGCTCGTTCAAACGGACGACACAGCGCGCCTCCAGGTCCCCATTCTTTTCGGTCACGGCACTGATCGGGAACTGGGTATAGGCCCCATATGGCGCCTCCACGCGGACATCCCGCACCAGTCCGGAGGCCCGTGCAGTGGGACCCAGAAGGCCAAATCTTTCGGCTTCCTCAAAGGAGATCGTGCCGACATTCCGTGTGCGATTCAGGAACATCGCATCTGTGGTCACGACCTCCAGATAATGCCGGATGCGCTTTTCCAGGAAATTCAATCCTTCCTTGATGGCCTTTGCCTGCTCGACCGTGATTTCACACTTCACACCACCAAGCACATTGGCTGAATAGTTGACCCGGTTGCCGGTGATCTGCTCCAGCAGGTTCATCACCGTTTCACGGTCGCGCCACGAGTACATGAACAGGGTATCGAAACCGGCTTCATGCGCGGCCACGCCCAGCCAGAGCAGATGGCTGTGAATGCGCTCCAGGCCTGCCACCAGCTCCCGGATGGCTTGCGCCCGGGCAGGGACTTCGACCTTTGCCAGTTGTTCCACGCCCAGGCTATAGGCCATGGCATGGGTATGGGAACAGATCCCACAGATGCGCTCGAACAGATAGAGATTCTGGATCCAGTTGCGGCTCTCGGCGGCCTTCTCGATGCCGCGGTGGGCATATCCCAGGCGCATACGGGCTTCGGTAACGATCTCTCCGTCGACGGTGAATTCGAAGTGCCCCGGCTCCTTCAATGCCGGGTGCTGCGGCCCGATGGGGACAACAAAGGTGTTGCCTCCCACAACGCCCTGCTCTGGTAATTCATCTGCATGGCGGCCCTCGACCGGCGCAGCCTGGCTTACGGAAAAATCCTTGCGCAGGGGATACACATTCTCCGGCCAGTCGTCCGGGATAAAGAGACGCTCGCTGGTTTTGGCGCCGGTAATCTGAAAACCCAGTGTCTCACGCAGCTCGCGCTCGAAGAAGCTGGCCGGGGGAATGATGTCTTCGATGGTAGGCACTGCTGCATCCTCCCCGCGCGCCTGGCGAACCCGGAGCGTGGTGATCGCAGCGCCATAACAAAAGTGATAGAGCGCCTCGATCTGGCCTGCGTCGCCTCCCAGGTCCATACCGGTGATCGCAGAAAGATAGCCCCAGTGGGCATTGTGCAGCGCGCTCACCGCCGGGCGCAGGTCGTCCGCCGTGACCACCACATCCAGCCGGTTGGGCTCGGGATGGGTAGCTTCCTTATTCCAATTCGCAAGAAGAACATCTGCTTTCTGTAAATTTTCTTCGATGTTCTTCATGGCAGTGCCTGCTCTGCAATTTGTTTTGCCCTTGAGGGAGGAGGGTTGCCGTTCTTCAAATGGGTCAGCAGCTGGATGATCCCGTCCACGATCGCTTCGGGCCGCGGCGGGCAGCCTGGGATGAAAACATCCACCGGGATGACCCCGTCCACCGCGCCTCCGACGTTGTAACATCCGTCGAACACCCCGCCCGAGATGCTGCACGAGCCGACCGAGATGACGTACTTGGGATCGGGCATCTGCTCGTAGGTGCGCAAGAGTCGCTCTCGTGCCTGCCGGGTAACCGGTCCCGTCACGATGAGCACATCCGCATGCCGTGGGCTGCCCTCCAGCTTGATGCCGAAGCGCTCCACGTCATAGCGCGGCGTCAGCGTGGCCAGGATCTCGATGTCGCAGCCGTTGCATGAGCCGCTGTTGAAATGCACCGCCCAAATGGAATTGAGGCGCGCCCAGGTCCGTACCTGCTTGGCGACCTTCACCCATAATTGATCGTTATTGATATTCATATTCCACCTTTCTAGCCGAGGATCAAGGCAACCAGTGCCAGGATCAAGCCCACCAGATACACAGCAGCTGTCGTGGATAAGTCGCTGGTACCGACCATCAACACACCCAGATGCAAAACTGCGAAGAAAAGGGCTACCACGAAGAACTGGCGATAGCCAGGCGCAGCCGGTATCGGGTCGTTTTCCTCGCCGCTGGCATAGGTCGCGGTCTTAAAGTCCGACTGCTGACCCTGGGCGGAAAAGATGCGACCCAGACCGGAAAAAATCGAGGCGACCACACAATAGATCAGGAACGCCACCAGGGGGGAGAGTAATATATTTTCCATATCAATACCCAAACATTGACATTAATTGCTGGCTGGCAGGTACTGTCAGCCAGTTCACCAGCCCCGGGAAGAACCCGAGCAGGACGACAAGACCGGTCATCACGATAAGCGGCAAGGAGATCGTCCAGGTGATCGATTTTCCACACAGCACCTGCTGGGAGGGCTGGCCGCGATACATCATGTTGACCAGCGGCGCATAATATCCGAGCGAAAGCACACTGTTGAGCGCCATGAAGATCATCAGGGCAATGATCCAGTTGTTCTGTGTCTGGAACCCGGACACAAAGATCTGCCACTTGGACATGAACCCGGCAAGCGGTGGCATGCCTCCCAACGCCAGGAGGGCAATGCTCAGCGCCAGCGCCACCAGCGGATATTTCTGTGCCGCTCCGGCCAGATCCTTGATCTTCAGGGAGGCGTGCGAGTTATTCTGCAGGAACAATCCATACATCAAAGCACCCACAGACAGGAAGGCGAGTCCCTTCATCAGCATATGGTTGAACAGGTGGAAGAAGGCTCCCTGTGCGCCCAGGGCAACCCCGGAATACAGGGCAATGCCAAGACCTACAAGGATGTATCCGACATGGCTCAAACTGGAATAGGCCAGCATTCTCTTGACGGCCGTCTGCTGCAGGGCAAGCAGGTTGCCGAAGAGCATGTTGATGGCGCCGAACACCATGAACAGGATGCCCCAGGAAAGGGTGGATCCGGTCAGCACGGAAAGCGCCCGCAGCATGGCGATCAGGCCGATCTCGATCACCACACCGGAAAGCATGGCGCTGATCCCGCTGGGCGCCTGTGAGTGCGCATCGGGCAGCCAGGTATGTAGAGGGACGAGCGCCACCTTGACGCCAAAGCCGATCACGAACAGCGCCCCCGCACCCAGCAGCGCGATCTGGTTCACTCCGGGACGGGTCACCGCCGTTGCGATCTCGGACATGTTCAGCGTCCCGGCCTGCGCCAGCACCATCGCGATCCCGATCAGCACCAGCACCGAGCCGGTCGCGCTCTGCACCAGATACTTCATCCCGGCCTCGATCGAGGCAGGCTGCTCGCGATAGAAGGCCACCAGCAGATAGGAGGAGATGGCCATGCCTTCGAACCAAACCCACATATTGAACAGGTCGGCGGCCGTGACGAGTCCGATCATCAATCCCATCATGGCCAGCAGCATGGCATAGTATTTTTCCTCCCCCACCTCCTCGTGCATGTAGGAGCCGGAAAACAGGATGACCAGTGTGCCCAACAGCAGGACAGTTCCTGCCATCAGCAGGCTGATCCCATCCATTTTCATCCAGATGGTTTCGACATGGAATTCCTGGGTTCCCGTTGTCATAAAATCCTGAACGGAAAGGACAAACGGGAGCCAGGAGATCAGCACCGCCAGCAGCGCCAGGATCCGCACCAGGTACGAGCGCCGGTGCAAAGTGACATCATGGCTGCCCGCCCGCCCGGCCAGGTACACCAGCGGGGAGGAGATCAGCGGGATGGCGATCAGCCCCGAAAAACTCATTATGTTCATTTCACACCCAGCCACAAGATAAACAACACCACCAGCAGACCACTGAAGATGCCGAGAATATTCCAATTCAACTGGCCCGTCTGTATCTTTCTCAACTCTTCGCCGGATTTATTCACATTTCGAACGATCCACTGGTTGAGAGAGTCAAAGCCAAACGAGGTCTCGACTAATGGGATGAGCACGCCGCCGCCGAAGAGATGGTAGCCGCGGGCACGCACCCAGGAAATCGCAAATCCCAGGGCAACGATCCCCAACGTAAGCCAGGTTGCAGGTGCGGAAAGGATGGAAACCACAAGGCTGGCCGTCGACTCCGGTTCGATACCGTGGTACGGAAGTGTTGTAGATAGAAGCAGGCTCAGGCCACCGAAGAACAGCCAGGTCGTGAACGTCCCTACTGCCAGAACGCCCAGTGAAATTTTCATCGCCGAGCCGGCCGGGTGATAGTGCAGGGCTTCACGCTCTTCCCCAAAGAAGACCAGCCAGACCATGCGGAAGGTGTAGAAGGCCGTGAGACCCACCCCTGCCAGCATCAGCACATGCATCCAGGAGGGCGCGTTCTCGAGACTCACCTCCAGGATGAGCTCCTTGCTCCAAAAACCGTTGAGGATCGGGACCCCCGCCAGGGCCAGGGCGCCGATGATGAAGACATTGCGCACGAAGGGCATCCTTCCCCCCAATCCGCCCATGCGCCGCATATCCCGCGTGCCAACACTGTGAATCACCGTCCCGGCCGCCAGGAACAATAAAGCCTTGAAAAAGGCATGGTTTAACAAATGATACTGGCTGGCCAGCACACTGCCCGCGCCAATGGCATACACCATATATCCCAGCTGGCTGACAGTGGAGTAGGCCAGGACCCGTTTGAGATCCGTGGCAACCAGCGCCGAGAGGGATGCGATCAGGGCGGAAAGCAGGCCCACCAGCATCACGGCTGTTCTCCAGCCGGGCACACCTGCGAAGGCGGGATAAAACCGCGCCAGC
This sequence comes from Bacteroidota bacterium, assembly GCA_050258995.1. Classification (GTDB taxonomy): domain Bacteria; phylum Chloroflexota; class Anaerolineae; order Anaerolineales; family Villigracilaceae; genus Defluviilinea. Next base: position 2,601 of record JBLMZU010000673.1, on the reverse strand, counting down.
AGATAGATCCCGGCATTGACCATCGTTGCAGCATGGATCAAGGCACTGACCGTGGACGGAGCTTCCATCGCATCCGGCAGCCAGGTATGGAAGGGGAACTGCGCCGACTTGGCCGCCGCGGCGATCAGGAAACTGAAGGCAATAAACGCCAGGGAGGCGGCCGGGAGCGTGGATGACCTGGCCAGCAGATCTGAGATCTGGAAGCTGCCCAGCATGGCATAGGCAATCAGGGTGCCCGCCAGCAGCCCCACCCCACCGACCTGGGTGATGATGAGTGCTTTAATGCCGCCCGCCACCGCTTTGGGATCATCGTTATAGAACGAGATCAAGCCATAGGAACATAGCGCAGTGATCTCCCAAAAGAAAAAGGTGAACAGCAGGTTGCCGCTCAGCACCAGTCCGGTCATCGCGCCGATAAAGAACAGGACCAGGAAATAGTAGCGTCCCAGCTGTGCATCGCCGCGCATATACTCCATGGAGAAGATGACGGCCAGGGAGCCGATCACCGTCGCGATTGCGGTCAGTGTCACCGCAAGACCATCCGGGACAAAGGTCAGGACGCCGAACGCATTTCCCAGTGGGATCTGGATGGCCGGTTCGCTGCTGGCATACCGGAAAAGGAGCAGGGAGGCAGTAGCAGCCAGTACACTGAAGAGGATCGCCAGTATATGTTGAAGTTGTGGCCGCTTGTTACGGGCCAGCCAGACGAACAACGCGCCAGCCCAGGGCAGCAAAATGACAAGAGTAATGAGAGTTCCTGCCATCCTACCCTCGCAGTGTTGAAATCTTCGGCACATCCAGCGTGCCGAAGCGGCGGCGCACCTGGACGGCAAGCGCCAGCCCCACCACAGCTACAACGGTATCCGCCACCAGGACGGTCGCCGCGGTGGACTGCCCGAGCCCGGGGTTTCCACTCAGCTTTCCGGCCAGCACCAATGCCAGCAGGGCCGCCTTGATCAGGACCTGCAGCACCATGACCACTTTGATCAGGTTGCGTGTGATCAGCAGACCATAAAACCCCACGCCCAGTAATGCGACGATGCCCCAAAGCACAATGTTTAATGGATTCATTATCCCTGCTCCGTCTCTTCCGCTTTTCCAGGTACTGTTTCAGAAAGCAGGCCCAGCACCCCCATCACGCCGGAAAAGATCAATGCAATCTGGATCCAAACATCGAGCACGCGCGTCTCCCAGAGTGAGATGGCAAGAGTAAGGGATCCATGCTCGAAATAGGTCGGGATGGCCGGAAAGGCCATCCAGCCCAACAACACCACGATCAGGCCGACCAGCCCAAAGGCCAGCGGCTTGGGTACCACGGAGGGCGGATCGAAGGCATCATCCCCGACCACGCTGACCGCGTACACGAGAAGGACGGTGACCAATCCTGCGCCCACCGACAATTCCATCACGGCCACCTGTGCCGCTCCCAGCATGTACAGCACCGCCGAAACGAGTGCACTAATGCATGCCAGGTAAATTGTCGCAGACAGGATCCTTTTGGACACAATCGCACGATAGGCAAAAATGATAGCCCCCAGAATGAACAACCCATACGTTATGCTTTCCATGTAAAAGACTCTCCACGAAGTTTCGGAGACCCAGACGCTGAACCTTATTCAATTAACTTTTTTTGTTGGACTTGGAAATGAACTTCAAATGACAAATTAAGTTAATGATGAAGCGTAATAAAGGACTCCGTCACATTACCTCCAGGTGTAATGTTCCTCTTCAATTGTGAAATATACCACAAATAAGACCGATATTTATCCCTGCAGGGAATTATGTTACTTATCTCACGTGTTTAACAGGTACTTATTTCCCTACTTTGAAAGGTTCCCCCATTCGTTCCACCATTGACGGGTTGCCTGTATAATAAACACACACTTCCATGGATCATCCTGAGTCATCTCCACAGCCCAATCCGGATCCATCGCAGGAATTTGTCTCTGCACGTGCCCGCAGACGTCGGGCCCAGCGCCGAGCCTACTTTCCGACAGATGAGGCGGGACGCGCGGAATTATTTTCACATCTGGTCCGGCGCGCCTATCCCTCCTATGAGCTGTTTGTCTTTTCTGTTGTAAGCGGTGTCATTCTCGGCCTGGGGTATTTTCTTAATTCACAGGCGCTGCTTATTTTCGGCATCCTGGTGGCACCTTTGATGACTCCCTGGATCGGGATCTCACTTGCCACCATCGCCGGGGCGGGACGATTCCTGCTCCAAACACTGGCTGCCGTATTCATCAGCTCGCTGCTCGTCTTCCTGACGGGGTGGCTGGCAGGCTATGCCTCACGCGCCGTCCCTCCGCGTGTGTTCAATGAAGCTTTTACCCACAGTCGCTTGTGGTGGCCGGATCTCCTGGTTGTGGCAGTGGGGGCAGTGATTTTGACAATCTCGTTCGTCCGCTCCGAGCAGCGTCCGTATCTGCCCAGCGCGCTGCTCACCTATGGGCTCTTCCTGCCCTTGTCGGCGGCCGGGTTCGGGCTGGGAAGCGGCATAGGCATCAACCAGATCTGGCCCCAGGCGCTGTATGTCTTTATCGTCCACTTCTGCTGGGCGACATTTTTCTGTCTGCTATCCCTTTTCTTCCTGCGCTTTCACCC
>JBLMZU010000672.1:0-12721 GCA_050258995.1 Bacteroidota bacterium | reverse complement strand
ATCCATAGCGGATGATATTTTTGGAGCATATCCGTGAGCTCGGTCGTAATCCGCATCGGAAGAAAGACCGGGACCCGGGTGCCGAGCCGGATGATCTCGACATGCTCGATCTCGCGCAGGCGCATCAGGATCTCTTCCAGGATCTTGACGGGGAGGATGAGCGGATCGCCTCCCGAAATGATCACGTCCCGAATCTGAGGGTTTTTACGGATGTAATCGATCTGTCCTTCGAAGTCGGAGCGGGAAAATGTCTCCGTGGGATCTCCCACGATGCGTGAGCGCGTACAGTACCGGCAATAGGTGGCGCACTGTGTGGTGACCAGCATAAGGACCCGGTCGGGATAGCGATGGGTCAGTCCGGGGACGGGCGAATCCCGGTCCTCGGCCAGGGAATCCTCCATCATGCCCACAAATGCGGAGCTCTCTGCGGCAGTCGGTATCACCTGTTTTCGGATCGGATCGTTTGGATTGTCTGACTCGATGAGGGAGATGAAATACGGAGTAATGTCCACCCTGAACAGATTGTTTGAATTGGACAGTGCCTTGCGCTCGCTATCGGTCAAATGGATCACCTGGCCGATATCAACAGCCGAGTTCAAGCGATTACTCAACTGCCAGCGCCAGTCATTCCATTTTTCCGGTGGGACATCCTTGTACAGCGGTGCCCTCTTGGAACTGGGTGTAAAGCCGACCATCGTTTATCTCCTTTCTAATTCGATCAGGGAAACTTGTTCACCAGTAAAACAACGTCGTGTCGAAACCTGGCTGACAAATCGATCTTACGGAGATCAGTTCTGTTGAATATACAAATGGCTAAAATCGGCTTGGTAGATTGGTCCTGAAATCATTGTATCCCGAAACCAGGGGGGTATGAAGTAACATCTGGCAGAAGGACTTAAGACAGTATTCAGTTGTAGGAAACCGGATGCTGTGTTATTTCTGTATGGTAACTCTGGAAAGCCCTTTGCACCACAGCAGGATCGTTTCGTGGTCGAATTCCGGGTGATCCCCAAACCGTATCGCCAGGACGGCCATCCTCATCAGTGTGTTGATTCAATCTCTGGAGGGCAGTATGAATGGAATGACAGAGCGGCAGTCGAAATATAAAATTGCCTGGCTGCCAGGCGACGGCATCGGGGTGGATGTGTTGGATGCCACAAAAATCGTTCTCGACAAATTAAAGCTCGATGCAGAATATATCCATGGCGATATTGGCTGGGAGTTCTGGTGCCAGGAGGGAGAGGCGCTCCCGCAGCGCACGGTGGACCTGCTTCAGCGCGTGGATGCTGCCATGTTCGGGGCGATCACATCCAAGCCGGTCAAGGCCGCCCAGCTGGAGCTGGATCCGCGGCTGCAGGGCCAGGACTTTGTCTACCGCTCGCCGATCGTGCGGCTGCGGCAGCTCTTCGATCTGTACATCTGTCTGCGCCCGTGCAAGGCCTATCCGGGCAACCCCTTGAACTACAGGGAGGATATCGACCTGGTCATTTTCCGCGAGAACACCGAAGACCTGTACTCCGGTGTGGAGTTCAACCCGGTCCCGGCCGAGCTGGCGGAGGTGCTGGGGCGGCTGTCGAAACAGTTCGGACCGTTCAAGGATGTCCCGCTCAACGAGATGGCGATCTCGAACAAGATCGTCACCTGTAAAGGCTCCGAGCGCATCATCCGGGCGGCGTTCGAGTTCGCCCGCAAACATGGGCGCAAAAAGGTCACGGTCATCCACAAGGCCAATGTGGTGCGCGCCACCGAGGGGTTGTTCCTGGAGATCGGCAAAGAGGTGCACAAGGACTTCCCCGACATCGAAATGGACGACGCCAATGTGGATGCGATGGCCATGTGGCTGATCAAGAACCCAAAGAACTATGACGTGATGGTGGCCACGAATATGTTCGGGGATATCATCTCGGACCTTTCGGCGCAGATGGTCGGTGGGCTGGGATTTGGCTGCTCGGGCAACATCGGGAATAAGCTGGCGGTCTTCGAGCCCAGTCACGGCTCTGCGCCCAAGTATGCCGGGATGTACAAAGTCAACCCGATCGCCACAATCCTTTCGGCCAAGATGATGCTCGACGGGCTGGGAGAGGTGGAGATGGGTGCTGCTCTCGAAAAAGCGACTGCTGAGGTCATCCGTGAAGGGAACGTTCGCACCTACGACATGGGCGGCTCGAACAGCACGCTGGAGATGGGCGAAGCGATCGCGGCAAAGCTATAACAATGGGGAGGTTTGTATGAACGAGATCTTCATTCACGAAGTCGGCCCGCGCGATGGGCTGCAGTCCGAGAAAACGATCGTCCCGCTCGACGAGAAGATCCGCTGGATCGAGGGGCTGCTTGCCTCGGGCGTGGATATCATCCAACTAGGATCCTTCGTCCACCCGGAGAAAGTCCCGCAGATGGCGGACACCGACGAGCTGTTCCGGCATTTCGCACATGCCAAGCCCGCGCATGTCACGCTTTCGGGCCTGGTCTTGAACGAAAAGGGACTGGAGCGCGGGTTTGCCTGCGGGGTCGAGATGTTCTGCATGGGCGTCTCTGCCAGTGAAACCCACAGCCTGAAGAATACCGGCATGACCACCATGGAAGCCCACAGACGGATCATCTCCATGGCCTGTATGGCGATGGCCGCCGGCAGGAAGGTACAGGTTTCCGTCCAATCAGCATTTGGCTGTGGGTATGAAGGGCCGATCGATGCAACAAGAGTGCTCGACCTTGTCAAATCATATCTCGATAACGATATTCGCACGATCAGCCTGGCAGACACGGCCGGTCACGCGCTGCCGCAGCAGGTCGAGGATATGTTCGGCGCCATCCGGGCCCTGGATCCTCACGTGGAGCTCGCCTGTCACTTCCACAATACCTACGGGCTCGGGCTGGCCAACTGCCATGCCGCGCTCAAGAGCGGCGTGACCTACTTCGAGTCTTCGTTCGGCGGCCTGGGTGGATGCCCGTTCACCAAGGTCCCGGCCGGCAATGTCTCCACCGAAGACCTGGTCCACACCCTGCAGCGCATGGGACTGCGACAGGATATCCGGCTCGACGTGCTCATCGACGTTGCCCGGCAGGTGGGCAGCTTTTTCGATCGCGAGCTTCCAGGGTTTATCCTGAAATCAGGATCGATCGTCGAGTTCAAAGGACAACCCGCATGAGACTGCTCGAAGGAATCCGCGTGCTCGATCTGACGAACGTTCTCTCGGGTCCGTTCGCCACGCTGCACCTGGCACTGCTGGGCGCAGACGTGATCAAGATCGAGAACCCGGAAGGCGGCGACCTGGCCCGCAAGCTGGGCAACGCACCCAAATACAACAAGCAGCTGCTGGGCACCAGTTTTCTGGCACAGAACGCCAACAAGAAATCCCTGACCCTCAATATGAAGGCCGAAGAGGGCAAGGAGATCTTTCGCAAGCTGGTCCGCACGGCGGATGTGGTCGTGGAAAACTTCCGCCCCGGCGTGATGGCCCGCCTGGGGTTTTCCTACGAGGAGCTATGCAAGCTCAACCCGCGGATCATTTATTGTGCCATCTCCGGCTTCGGGCAGAGCGGACCGGATGCGTTCAAGCCGGCCTATGACCAGATCATCCAGGGCCTTTCGGGTGTGATGGCGATTAATGGGGATGAGCGTCTGAATCCGCTGCGGGCAGGCTTCCCGGTCTGCGATACCGTCGGTGGACTGAACGCGGCCTTTGCCATCATGGCGGCCCTGTTCCACCGTGAACGGACGGGCGAGGGACAGTTCATCGACATTGCGCTGCTGGATTCGATCATGCCGCTGATGGGCTGGGTGGCGGCCAACCTGTTGATCGGCGGGCAGCAGCCGGTCCTGTTGGGGAATGACAACTTCACGGCGGCTCCGTCCGGCATGTTCAAGACCCAGGATGGCTTTGTCAACATCGCGGCCAACCAGCAGGAACAGTGGGAAAATCTGGTCGACGAGCTGGGGCTCCCCGAGCTAAAGACCGACCCGCGCTTCCAGGAGCGTGACACACGCAAGGCAAATCGCTGTCAGCTCACGCCGCTGCTGGAGGCAAAACTGATCCAGGAAACAACCGCCCACTGGGTGGAAGTCCTGAATGCGAGAGGCATCCCCTCGGGCGACGTGCTCAGCCTGGAGGCCGCGCTGACCTCGGATCAGGCCCAATACCGCCATGTGCTGGCCGATGTGGAGCAACCGCAGATCGGGGATATCAAGATCTTCAACCTGACCGCCAAGTTCTCGAAGACGCCAGCGGCGATCGAAACACCGCCGCCGGTCTTATCCCAGCACACCCAGGATATCCTGACCGATCTGGGATACTGTGCCGAGGAACAAAAAGCATTGAAGGAAAAGATGGTCGTGTGATCCTGCTGTAAACAAGCTCCAGGCACCTGGAGCCGGAAGGAGAGATATCGTATGCCAATGACAATGGTGGAAAAAATCCTGGCCCGGGCAACGGGGCAGACTTCGGTAAAAGCGGGAGATGTGCTCGAGCCGCGCGTGGACCTGGCCATGTCGCACGAGAACGCAGCCCTGGTGCTCAACCAGTTTCAGGAGATCTATCAGGGCACCGGCCTCGAAGCCAGGGTCTGGAATCCGGAGAAGATCGCGATCATCTTCGATCACCGCGTCCCAGCTGAAAGCGCCAAGACCGCCACAAACCAGAAGAAGGTACGCCAGTTCGTGGGCGAGCAGGGCATCCTCAAGTTCCACGATATCCGCGGCGATGAGGGCGGCATCTGCCACCAGATCCTGCCGGAGAACGGCTACGTCCTGCCGGGAACAGTTGTGGTCGGGACGGACAGTCACACCACCAGCCACGGCGCCCTGGGGACGTTTGCGTTCGGGGTTGGTGCGACCGAGATGGCTTCCGTCTGGGCGTTGGGCCGGGTGCTGAATGTTGAAGTGCCGGCGACGATCAAAGTGAACGTGAACGGCAAGCTTCCTCCTCAAGTGCTGCCCAAGGACCTGATCCTGTACCTGATCGGCCAGCTGACCGCCGAGGGCGCCAACTTCAAAGTGATCGAATTCGGCGGCGAGGCGATCTCCAACATGCCGACCTCGGGCCGTCTGACGATCTGCAACATGTCTGTGGAGGCGGGAGCCACTTCCGGCATTGTCCCGCCGGACGCAGAGACGATCCGGTACTTAAAGGAAGTGGCAGGCGTCGGTGAGCTACCGGAAATCTTTGGCCCGGACTCTGACGCGGTCTATGAGCGCCTCATCGAGATCGACGCTGAAACCCTGGCGCCGCAGATCGCCTGCCCGCATACCGTCGACAACGTCAAAGCCGTGAACGCGGTTGCCGGGATCCCCGTCCAGCAGATCGTGATCGGCTCCTGTACGAATGGGCGCCTGGATGATATCGAGGTGGCGGCCCGCATCCTGTCCGGGAAAAAGGTGGCGCGCGGTGTCCGCATGCTGGTCTTCCCCGCTTCCGGGCGGATCTACCGTGAGGCGATGAAAGCCGGCTACCTGATGACGCTCATGGAAGCGGGCGCGGTCGTGGCGAACTCAGGCTGTGGACCCTGTCTCGGTGTCCATCAGGGCGCGCTGGGCAACGGCGAGACGGCCCTCTCCACCACCAACCGCAACTTCAAAGGCCGGATGGGCAATCCGAACGCGGAAGTCTATCTGTGCTCCCCGGCTGTGGCCGCCGCCAGCGCGCTGACCGGGGTCATCACCGATCCAAGGGAATCCTAACCACAAAGGTAAACATATCCTTCGTGCTCCTTTGTGACCCTTCGTGGTAAATGGAGGCAATATGGCTAAAGTAGTTTTGAAATTAGGCGACGACATTTCCACCGACATTATTTATCCCGGCCGCTACATGGCGACTGTCCTGCCCACCGAAACACCGCAGTATGCCTTCGCAGATCTGACCGAGTTCAATGCAAAGCTCAGGGAAGGCGAGGTCCCGCCCGGAAGCGTGATCGTGGCCGGCAAGAACTTTGGCTGCGGGTCTTCGCGTGAGCAGGCCGCCTCCTGCCTCAAAGGCCCCGAGCTGGTGATCGTGGCCCGGCATTTCGCCCGCATCTTTCTGCAGAACTCGATCAACCTCGGCCTGCGTACCATCGTCTGTCCCGATATCGAAGCAGAGTTTGACGATGAGATCGAGGTGATGGAGGAACAGGTATTAAACAGGACGAGCGGGAAATCCTTCCAGATCGTCCCCCTGCCTGCCGCGCGCCAGGCGATCATCGACGCGGGCGGACTGATCCCCTTGACCCGCCAGCTTCTGTTGAAGCAGAAACCGAGCATCGGCTAAACATTGTAAGCAGGGACGATGCCCAGTATAAAGAGAGGGCAATAGTGGTGATTTATCGTCCCTGCTCTGTGGTTTCAATTCTGTCTTCTTGAGCTCTTCGTACGTCCGCACCACGCGCAGCATCCACAGCGATCCATGGCTTGAATACCCCAACCAATTTACCAATCTACTTCTCTCAGGGATGGCATCTCTGGTGCAGCTGTAACCTCCGAACTCTGCCTGCCAAGCTGCCGCCAGCACAGCCAGGCTAACACAAGGTTGACGAGAACCAATGCGATCCCAAATTCACCTGCAAGGTATTTTGTGTAACCGGTATCGAAGGTGATCCGGTCGAAGAAAGCCTGGATGACGTTGTTATGTACTGCATGCATCACAACCGCCGGCCAGATGCTGCCGGACCGGATCCGCAGCCAGGCAAAGATGACGCCGCCTGAGATGACCAGAGTGGCAAAACAGAGCAGGCGAAAGGCCAGCGGGGTGCCGGTCGCGCCGTAGTCGCCGGAAAGGATTCCGGGCAGGTGCCAGAGGAACCAGATCCCACCGCTGTACAGCGCCGCTTTTTGAAAGCCGCCCCAGTTTGCAAGCTCCGGGACGAGAAAGCCGCGCCAGCCGATCTCTTCGCCCAGGCTCATCAGCATCCCGGGCAGGAGGTTGACGAGCGTAATGTAACCGAAGGCAGCAGCGATCAACAGTATCGTCCCCGCATCGGGCATGTTCAAGGTGAGGCGGGCGCGCTCGATGAACGTGGGATTTGGAATGCCGCCCAGGCCCGTAATCCATAAAAGACCGTAGGCGATCGATCCATATAGCACCGGGATCAGCCATCCGATCGCGAGCCATCGCACAGGGCGCAGTCCCCAGCCGATATCACGGATGGGTCGCCGGGTGAGAAGACCAGCAAGCAACGCGGCCAGCGCAGGTGTCCACATGATGAGCAGAGAAGCCAGGGGTGTACTTCGCATGCTGGCCGTCACAAGGAACGCAGTCAGCGTAAGGATGACTAACAGCACCAGGAAGTAGAGTACGCGGCGGAGGGCCAGCTTTTGGATGGTAGATGGTGGCATGGAAAAATTCCTTCCTATTGATAAACTGATGAGTGGGGATGGTTTACCGAGGTGCATCCTGTAAAGGACAACCTGGCAGACATTTGTGGAAAACCAGTCAGGTTTCCCGCTACGTGAGGTTGGGTAACGATCCGGCTATAGCTCGGCCCTGCGTAGCAATTGAGCATTGAGGGCCACGACGATCGTGCTGATCGACATAAGTAGTGCGCCGGCTGCCGGAGAGAGCAGGATACCTTCCCCAGCCAGCAAACCGGCCGCGAGTGGAATGGCGACCACATTGTAGCCTGCCGCCCACCACAGGTTCTGGACCATCTTGCGATAACTGGCCCGGCTGAGCCTGAAGATCTTGACCACGTCCAACGGGTTGCTGTTGACCAGGATCAGGCCGGCCGATTCGATGGCCACATCGGTCCCACCGCCAATGGCGATGCCGACATCAGCACGAGTCAGCGCTGGTGCATCGTTGATCCCATCGCCCACCATGGCTACACGCTGGCCCTGCCTTTGTAGCTCGGCGACTTTCTGATCCTTGCGCTCCGGCAACACCTCGGCAAAGACAAGCTGGATCCCCAGTTGGTCGGCCACGGACTTCGCCACCGACTGGCTGTCGCCGGTCAGCATGGCGACTTCGATGCCCATATCCTGCAGCTCGTGCACTGCGGCCCGGCTCTCGGGACGGATCACGTCGGCAATTGAAAAGGCGGCGATGACTTTCTCCCTGGTCATAAGATATACAACCGTCTGCCACCTGTCGTTCGCCGTTTGGCTGAACTCTGCCAGGCGGCCTGCGGGGGCCAGCGACAGCATCTCGAGCAGGCGCGGGCCGCCGACATAGTATGTCTCCCTGTCGAATTCGGCCTGGACGCCGCGTCCCTGCAGGACGGAAAAATTGAGAATGGGCGGAATGACCAGCTTCCGGTCCCGGGCGAAGCGGCGGATGGCGGCGGCGATCGGGTGCTCCGAGTCTGCTTCGAGGGCGGCGGCCAGGGCCAGGGCGCGGTCCGTTTCCCAGCCTTCCGCGGTGACAATGTCGACCACGCCGAAACAGCCTTCGGTCAGCGTGCCGGTCTTGTCGAAGATGACCACGTCGATCTCACGGGCTGACTCCAGCGCCAGCCGGTCTCGCACCAGGATGCCGTTGCGTGCACCCAGGGCGGTCGTAATGGCCACCACCAGCGGGATCGCCAGCCCCAGCGCATGCGGACAGGCGATCACCAGCACCGTAACCACCCGGTTCAAGACCTCGACATTGAAGCCGGCGGCGATCGTCCAGGCAATGGCGGTAATCAGCGCGGCGGCCAGGGCAATGTAGAACAGCCAGCCAGCGGCCTTGTCTGCCAGCACCTGGGTCTTTGAACGGGACTGCTGGGCCTGTTCCACCAGGCGCATGATGCCTGCCAGGGCAGTCTCGCTGCCGGTGGCGGTGACGCGCACCCGCAGGCTTCCTTCTCCGTTGATCGTCCCGGCAATGACCTTCATGGGCGCCATCTTGTGGACGGGGGCCGACTCGCCGGTGATCATCGCTTCATTGACATTGGAGTGCCCCTCCACCACCTCCCCGTCAGCGGGGACACTGGCCCCCGGGCGGACCAGGACCAGGTCGCCATGTCGCAGCGCAGAGACCGGGACGGTCTCGACCTGGTCGCCGTGCTGGATGCGCTCGGCCGTATCGGGCATCAGCTTTGCCAGCTCGCCAAGCGCCCCGGAGGCCTGGCGCACCGAGCGCATCTCGAGCCAGTGCCCAAGCAGCATGATGTCGATCAACGTGACCAGCTCCCAGAAAAAGCCTTCGGTCAGGTGAAGGAACTGGGCAGCGACACTATAAAGGAAGGCGACCGAGATTGCCAGCGAGATGAGTGTCATCATGCCCGGTTTGCGCTCGCGCAGCTCAGGGACTGCCATCTGCAGGAATGGGATGCCCCCGTAAACAAAAACGATGACCGAGAATACAAAGGCAATCCAGCCGCTGAAGTGAAAAGCCGGGGGCGTGAACCTGAGCCACATCTGGATCATGCCGCTGTAGAGCAGGACCGGAATACTCAGCAGCAGGCACCACCAGAAGCGGGTACGGAACATCTGCTCGTGCCCGGTGTGGTCCGTGCCGTGGCCGGCGTGCGCCGAATGATCCATCCCGGGCGTCTTTGCCCCAGGCGGCATCTCATGCTCATGATGCATACCGTGGGAAGAATGGTCTTCCATCTTCTGCATGGAATGGTCCATGCCCGCGTGCTGGGAGTGGTCCATTTGGTTTTCAGTCTGCTGGCCTGAATGGTCGTGATGCTCGTGTTGTTTGGTTGTGTTCACAAGAACCTCGAATTCATGGAAATGAGGGTATGTCATGCTGAGCGAAGCGAAGCATCTTCACTGGCTGGAGTCGTCTTTTGTGACAATTGCTCCTCGTGGCAGTGAAGATCCCACGGTGCAGCCTGCACTCCTTTACACCGGCCTGGTTGGTCGGTGCCGGAGGGACGACATGCCTTTATCCTTCTTAACGTTTTACGTTCCCGCTCATCACATTCACAGTACCGTCCACGGCGCCGGTGTCGCCGATCCAGAGGTTGCCGGTGAGCAGGTACACACTCCCACTGACCCGGCCATCGATGGTCAGGTTACAGCAAAGCATCAGCACCGGGCCGTTCACGGCGGTGTCCTTTTGCAGGGTGGCATTGTTGGAGAACACGAGCAGCGGTCCTGAAACAGTGGTTCCCTCATCGAGGGTGTAATTGGTTCCCCTGGCGACCTGTCCGCAGCCGCTGGCTGTGAATAGCAGCAGAAGGCAGAGGAAGGCTTTGAGGGGAAGCCCCCGCATTGAATGTCTCATTTCATCTCTCCGGAAGTCTTCGAGCCCATTCACTATACAGCCAGGCAGCTTGCCGGTTCGATACAGTCGCTATAATGGATCCGCGCCTTCAGCTTCCTCTGCATTTGCAGGCGCGCCCGTGCCAGCCGGCTTTTTACCGTGCCGATCGGGACATTCAGCGCCTGGGCCGCCTCGGAATAATCGAGCTCGTCCACGTCCACCAGCAGGAGAACGCTGCGGTAAACCTCGGGCAGTTTCCTGAGCAGCTGGTTGAGTTCGCGTGTCAGGTCGTTCCTTTCCACCGCATCCTGCACCGACGAGGCCGGGTCGAACAGCCAAGCTGGGGACTCCAGCTCTTCGCCGTTCTCGTCCTCCGGGAACAGGGGCTGGGCGGGGTGCTTGCGGTCCCGGCGGAGCAGGTCATAGGCAGAGTTGGTGACGATCTTCAGCAGCCAGCCGCGGAAGGATCCGCCGCGGAAGCGGTCCATGGCCTGGAATGCCTTGATAAAGCTTTCCTGGGTCGCATCCTCTGCCAGGGCCGGGTCGCCGAGCAGGGCGTAGGCGTGGCGGTAGGCCATATTCTGGTAGGCCAGCACCAATTGATTGAAGGCATCCAGATCCCCTTTGGAGGCTTGTTGGATCCAGACATCATCCGTGACCGGGGTTTGCGCACTGAGTTCCATCGTTTTCACCTTTCTACCTAGTAAAAGCCATCTTGTTCTTGCACCCTTACTTTATTTCTTTTGCGGGGAAAAGGGTACAAAGAATTCACACAGTCCATTGGACAAAAAATAGTACAATTGAGGCAATATCCGGGATTTGTTTTAGGGCATGTGGAGAAATTTGAATATGGATTATTCCTTCGGTACCTGGGTGAAACGCAGGCGAAAATCCCTCGATCTGACACAGCAGGAGCTCGCCCGCCAGATCGGTTGCTCCCCCTCCTTGATCTTCAAAATCGAATCCGACGAACGCAGGCCTTCACGCCAGATGGCAGAGCTGCTGGCCCGCCAATTGGACATCCCCAACGAGCAGCGCGACCTCTTTCTAAAGACCGCCCGCCTGGAAAAGAGCGCAGAAAGCCTGGACGCCATCCCGCTTCCCGCGGGACCTGAGCCGGCTGCGGCGCCCAGGCCGACTCCTGGCAACCTGCCTGTCTCCCCCAACCCGCTGGTCGGACGCGAGCAGGAGATGGCCAATATCACCCGCCAGCTGGTCGAGCCCTCCTGCCGCATGCTGACCCTGACGGGTCCCGGCGGCATTGGCAAGACCCGCCTGGCGATCGAAGTGGGACGCCAGCTCGAACCCCATTTTGCAGATGGCGTCTACTACATCTCCCTGGCCGGCACGAGCACGCCTGAGTCCATCCTCCCGACCATTGCCGAAGTGCTGGGCATGGCGTTCTCGGGTCCGGCCGGGCAGATCGTTCAGCTCTCCAACTTCCTGCGCGACCGGCAAACCCTGCTCATTTTGGATAACATGGAACACCTATTGGCCGGGGGCAGCCTGCTGGGAGAGATCCTGCAGCAGACCCGGCACGTCAGCATGCTGGTCACTTCCCGCGAGCAGCTCCGCTTACAGTGGGAATGGCTGTTCGAGGTCCAGGGGCTGCCGATGCCGGAGGAAGAGGACCCGCGGGTCGAGAGCAACAGCGCCACGCAGCTTTTCGTCCAGCGCGCCCGCCAGACCTCGCAGAACTTCTCACTGGAAAAAGAGGACCGTGCCGCCATCCTGCGGCTCTGCAAGCTGGTGGGCGGCGTGCCACTGGCCATCGAGCTGGCCGCCTCCTGGGTGCGGATCCTCTCGTGCCAGGAGATCGCCCGGGAGCTGGAGCGCAGCCTGGACTTCCTGGAGACCCGCAAGCTGGATGTCCCCCAGCGCCACCGCTCGATCAAAACCGTCTTCGACCACTCCTGGACGCTGCTCGATGAAGAGGAGCGCACCGCCCTGATGCGGCTGTCCATCTTCCAGGGCGGCTTTACGCGCCAGGCAGCCCTTTCGGCCACCGGCACATCCCTGACCCTGCTCTCGTCCCTCGTCGATAAGTCGCTGCTGCGCTACAACAAGGGCCCGGACCGCTATGAGCTGCATGAGCTCATCCGCCAGTACGCCTACGGCAGGCTGCAGGCCAACCCGCTTGAAGAACAGCAGACCTCGGAAAATTATGCCCACTACTTCGCGGACTGGCTGGCCGGGCTGGAGGCGCCCTTCAAGAGCGCCCGCCAGCAGGAGATCGCCCACCTGATCCGCTCGGAAACCTTTAACTGGCAGGGAACCTGGGCCTGGGCGATCGAACACCACAGGCTGGACGTGCTGCGCAGGATGAACGCCTGTTTGAACTGGTATCTCGAAGTGCATGGCTATTATGAGGAGGCGCTCTCCACCTTCCAGGCGGCCGTCAGCGCATTCCGCACCCGCGGCGCCCCGGTCACACTCAGGACGCAGGAAGAGAGAGCGACCTTCGCCCTGCTGGTGGATTCACTGGGCTGGTTCCACTTCCGCACCGGGAATGTGCAGCTTGCCACCTCCCTGCTGGCGGAAAGCCTGGAGATCGCCCACGAGACAGGCGACCCGGAGGTGCTGTATTACATCCATGGCAACTGGGGCTATCTGTGCCT
>JBLMZU010000671.1:0-3928 GCA_050258995.1 Bacteroidota bacterium | reverse complement strand
CCTTTCCATCGGCATCTTTCCTGACCACGATCATATCGATGATCCGCACCACCCCACTATTCACCAGGTTCATGATCTCGGGGAGGATCTCCCCCTTGAACTGGTTGCCCTTGAACTCCAGAGCTACAAAATCAACCGGTCCGTATGTCATGTTGTTCTCCTTCCATCAAACAAGTGAAATTAGTTTAGATTTGGTTGTTTTTAAGATATTTCTCGTTATTGCGAGGATGGCGTTTGTTGCCCGACGAAGCAATCCAACACCTGGCGTACCAAGTTATTCCTTATGAGATTGCTCACCTGCACTGCACCGAACGCACGATTTGCCAAGTAAATCGGGCGCAAGTGTCGTCGCAACTTACGCTCCTCGCAACCCCGGCTAACGTACGCCGGAGCAATGACGTGTGGCGGACTAGGAACCACTCGGTCCCGGCACACTCGGTCCGGACGGTGTAGCTGGCGCCATTCCAGGAATCTGATTGCGGTTGGAGTATGCGGTGCTGCTATAGTGCATCAGATCACAGAATACAGCCAGAATCAGCCACAACCAATCCCAGCCGGTCAACCCGATTCCAGGGGTCCACAAGAGGATGTACATCAGAGTGGTGAAGGGCAGGAAGATGATCCCTAACAGCGGAAGGAACCAGCTGCCATTGAAAGGAGCGAGGTAGAGGGTTGGGCGTGCAATCCAGAAAATGATATTCAATACACGAGGGGCAAACACAGCAAGTAAAGCAAATAGACAGGGCATTATGAATCTCCTTTAGGTTATATGTTGTAGGGCCTTTGCTGTTTGGCCACACAATGGAGGACCGGTCAGCAAGGAACATTTTTGGATCTTTCTTATTTCCAGCGGGCGTCGATCAGGTTGGAAGTTTCCGTGATGGAGACCAGTCCCGTGCGTAGACCATAGAGCGCTGCCTGGACCCGGTTCTCCAAACCCAACTTGGACAGGATACGGCTGATATGTGTGCGTATGGTCACCTCCGTGAGCACTAATTCCTGGGCGATCTCCTCATCCAGCTTTCCCTGTGTCATCAGGCGCAGGATCTGGATTTCACGTTCCGAGAGTCGTTCTTTCGTCGGTCCGGGTTTGTTCGAGCCTGCGAGTCCGCGCAGCACTCTCCAGGCGATACCCGGGCTGAGGGAGGGCTTTCCCGAGCTGACATCCCGGATCGATTGGACCAGCTCTTCGGGCTGGATTGTTTTTTCTGCGCATCCCTGCGCGCCTGCATGGACCGCCTGGAACAACATTTCTTCGTCCAGCATGCCGGTCAGCACGATGATGTGCTGCTTTGGTTGGATGGCAATAATCCTTTTGGTGGCCTCGAGCCCATCCATGACCGGCATGTGCAGGTCCATCAGGATTACATCGGGATTCAGCCCTTCGACCAGCTCGATTGCCTGGTGTCCATTGGCGGCCTCGCCGATCACCTGGATCCCATCAAATTGCTCCAGCAGGATCTTCATCCCGGCACGGACCATTGCATGGTCGTCCACAATCATGACCCGGATCATTTGACTTCCCATTGACGCTACCCTCTGTGGGATGCCATCCACAAGGGTGGCATCCCAAGCTTGTTCGTTATTGATTAAGGCACCGTGATGTACACATAGAACTGGCAGAGGACCTGGCTGCCCTGCTGGACCTGCCACATTTCGCCATAGTTGCCTGCATTGAAGGGGGCGATCATCGAGACTGTGAAGTTGTAGGTGGCGCCGGAATTGACATTGGCAGTCAGATCATAGAGGTCGGACCCGCTGTGCATCTGCACGTTGTTATAGGCGCCCACATAAGAGATATCCACACTGTTCTGGTCCCAGGCATTGGAGCCGGTGTTCTTCAGCACCCAGGTGGTGTTGAAGGGCTGGCCGATCGTGACCTGCGTGCCATCTGCCGGGGATTGAGAGACCAGGGTACAACTCGAGCCGCTGACAGGCGGGACCGCGGTAGCTGCCACGGTGGGTGGTGCGGGCGGCGCAGCGACGACCGGGACATTGCTCGTATTCTGGGCGATCACATACTGGGCTGAGACCCATCCTGCACCGGTGGAGGAATAGGTAGTCGAAACCTTCACCTGCCACCACTGGCCATCGGAGCTCTTACCTGTGATCTCACCCGTGGAGTTGGGCGGCGCAACTACCAGGACTGGATAATTCGTACCCGGGCCAGAACGTACATTGACATACTCTGTGGCCGTACCGGTGGCACCATTCGATGAAGATGGCGGAGGAGGTGTAGCAACGGTGTAGGTTTGCGGGTTCTTGATGGTCTGCACGTTGGCAGTGTTGGCGGTTGTCACATACTGGGCGCTGACCCAGCCGTATCCGGCTCCTACATTTTGCGGGTTCAGGCGCACTGTCCACCACTGTCCATCCTCGCTCTTGCCGATGACAGCACCGGTCGAGCCGGCTGGCGCGATGCCATAGGCCGGGTAATTGGCGGCCGGGCCGCTGCGGACATACGTATTGGCGATGGCGGTCGCCGAGGGATCCGAAGCTCCGGGAGCGACCATTTCTGTGCTGGCAGGAACCGGCGGCGTGGGAAGTGTGGCAACGTTGCCTGCATTCTTGACCGTTACGGCATTGGCGGCGACCCAGCCGTTTCCATTTGGAGCTACAGGCACGCTGATCGCCCACCAATTGCTGTCTTCGCTCTTTCCAACGACAACCGCGGTCTGGCTGCCCAGGAAGGCGCCGTATACGACATAGTTCGTTCCAGGTCCGCTGTAGATGACAGTGTTATAGTTCGCGACTGCTGAAGGACCACTCGGATCGGCTGTAGGCACGACTGCCACAGGGATGCTGGGGTTGGGTGTCGGGCCGGAGGGTGAGACTGTGGCGGTTGCTGGCGGGGGAGCCTTCTGAGTCATATCGGCGACTACGGTCTGGGCCGATTGGGTCTGGATCGAGCCGACATCCTGAGTGGGGACGGGGGCGGCTGTGGGCGGCGGCGTGGCACAGGCACTGAGCACAAGGCTCAGCGCTGCCAGGAGCATGACTACGATAAGGATTGGATTCTGTGTGTTTCTTTTCATGGTTTTCCTTTCATACATTAGTGGACTGTAGATCGATCTTGTTGAGAATTGGAAGCAGCTCGTCGGGCGGCGCATTCTTGAGAATGACATAGTCTGCCCCGGCTGCCAGGATTTGCGGGCGCTCCTCCGGATTGCCTGAGAAATAGATGACTTTATAGGGCAGCGGGAGTTTATGCACGTTGTCCAGGATCTCCTTCAGAGCGGGAAGGGCCAGCTGCCATTCGAGCAGCAATATCTCAGCCTGGGATGCTTCCAGTTGGGGCAGCAGGCTTTCCAGACGGTCTGTAAAGCCAACCACTGTCAGGCCCGGCTCGCCTTCCAGGAAGATGACCAGTGCAATACGAAGCCTCTCATCAGCGCAGGCGATGAAAATTCTTTTCTTCTTCATTCAGGGAGATCCACCTGTTCCAGACCAGGTCTGCGATCCTTTGCCATATGGTTTTCGTTGCGCTACTGTGGTGTTGAACCGGGATGCCGTTGCAAGCATCGGCCCACCACTACCAGTTTCCCACGGTCACCCGGAGAGCGCATCGGCATACTGATTATTCCTTGATAGGCGGAATAGTCCATTTTGATTGAAACGTATGCTCACAGGTTTCATCAAAACAGCGAACGAGTGAGCATCATTTGCTCACTCGTTCGCTGTTTCATTATCGTTTTGTTGAAAATAGTCTCATTGTTCAGGCTGAAGATTGGAAGTGGTTTACCTGGCCTGCCTCGATCGTAGTGGAAGCTGAAACTATTTCGCCTAAGAGAAACCCTAACCCTCAATGTACGGGTGTAAGATCTTTTCCACTGAACGTCTCCTGGATAACCGAAAGTAAATTGTAAAGTCAACTTGCCAGATCTTCCCCTATACTAGCGATCGAACCCACGGGGTCTGCAGCAACGGC
>JBLMZU010000670.1:0-10420 GCA_050258995.1 Bacteroidota bacterium | reverse complement strand
GTCCGGGAGCTGGTCTGCCGCGTTCTTGATGCCGATCGCCAGTCCACGCTGATGCGCTTCGTCTGCCAGCCATAAGACATAATTCAGCTGGTCCTGATAGCCGATCGGAAAACCGGTATCGGCACCGTGAATATCCATGTTATCTGGCTCCACGGCATCGAATCCCTTGGCCTTGCACAGGTCCAGCCTGGCACGCATGATGGGCGCCAGCAGGTCCAGGCGACGAATATCCAGCCACTTCTCGCCCGGCCAGCCCTCGTAGTCCTTCCCTAAAACTTCTGAGGGGAACTGATCTTTATCAGGCCGCCAGTCCTCCCATGAGCCAACGTTTACATAGCCGATGACCTTTCTTCCTTTGGCATGCAAGTCGGCTACCACTGAGGCATCATTGTCAAAGATATCGATATCGTAGACATCCGCCTCGATCGAGGTATCCACGGGCGGCTCGGACAGCTGCCACTGCCAGGTCAGCCCGGTACCGGGCCGCCACCAAATGCCGTGAGGAGAATGGAGATGGGACATAGGTTAGTGATACTGGGGCAGCATGTCGCCGTGGGCTTCGATTAGCTCGTCCACCAGGGACCAGATCTGGTCGAGGCTGAGCTCGGCGGCAGTGTGCGGGTCGAGCATGGCGGCATGGTAGATATGCTCCCGTTTGCCTGTCAGGGCGGCCTCCACCACCAGGGATTGCACGTTGATGTTCGTTTGCTGCAGCGCGGCCAGATGCGGCGGCATCCTGCCAATCCGGGTCGGCTGGAGTCCGTTCTTGTCCACCAGGCAGGGCACCTCGACACAGCAGCCATCCGGCAGGTTATCAATCAGCCCATGGTTGGCGACATTGCCGTAGACGACACGAGGCGTCCCGGTTTCCATGGAGTGGATGATGAGCGAGCCATATTCCTGGCTGCGCTCGTAGCGCTGTTCATCCAATTCGCCGCGCTCCAGGGCTGCCTTGTCCGCCTCCCATGCCGCGATCTGGATCTCACAGCGCTCGATGTATTCATCCAGTGGGATCTCATACTCTTCGATCAGGTCAGGCCGGTCACGCTTGATGAACCAGGGGACATATTCGCTGAAGTGCTCGCTTGACTCGGTTACGAAGTATCCCGTACGGCGCAACACCTCGTAGCGGACATGGTCCGACAGGTTGCGATAGCGGCGCCCATAGGATCGCGCCTCCATGACTTTGCGGATTTGCGGATACAGGTCTTCGCCGTTTCGCTCAAACTTGAGATAGAACGCCATATGGTTGATGCCGGCGCAGATGTAGTTGATCTCTCGATAAGGGACGCCGATGTCTTCCGCCAGCGCCTCGGCCGTTCCCTGCACGCTGTGACAGAGGCCGACGGTTTTGATCCTGCTGGCGCGGTGGATCGCCCAGGTATTCATGGCCATCGGGTTGACATATTGGAGGAACATCGCATCCGGACACAGCTCCTCCATATCCTTACAGATATCGAGAAAAACCGGGATGGTCCGCAGACCGCGCAGGATGCCGCCGATCCCCAGCGTATCCGCGATCGTCTGGCGGATGCCGTACTTCTTGGGGACCTCGAAATCGATCACCGTGCCGGGCTTATAGCCGCCCACCTGAAACATACTGATCGCATAATCCGCCCCGTCGAGGGCTCGACGGCGATCCAGTGTGGCTTGGATGGTGGGTTTCGCTTCGAAGAATTCCGCGACCTTGTGTGCCACCACCTCCGACGTCTGCAGCCGCACCGGGTCGATATCCATCAGGCTGATGGTCGAATCGGCCAGCTCAGGAAAGCTCAGGATATCGCCGAGCAGGTTCTTGGCAAAGACGGTGCTGCCGGCGCCGATAAATGCAATTTTGGTCATAAAATCTCCTCTGGGAATATCTGGATCACCACGGAAGCCCGCACAGGTCAATTTCACCTGCCGGCCAGGCGCGGCTGTATAATGGCAGGATCATAACGCTCGTCTTCAACATCTGACACTCTTGATCCTGTGTGAAATATAGAGCATTAGCCACATACTGCCAGCCGGATCGACCATAGAAAGGCCGGGTCTGGTCGGCACAGATCAAAAGTCCAAATGGGACCCGGATCGTGTCCCGCATGAACGCTTCGGTCGCCGCAAGCAACACCGACCCCAGCCCCTGGTGCTGGAATTTCGGATGGGTGGACATGCCACCAATGCCTGCCACCCAAACCGTATCTGAGCCGACGGTGATTTCCCGTTTCGGTATGCACAGCTGCGTGACAACCTTGTCGTTCAAAAAGCCCATCGCCATCCAGTCGGGTGCGGCCCATTGGATCGCAGAAAGCTCGTGATCTTCCTCGATCCCGTCAAATGCCAGATGGTCGAGTGCGTCGAACTGGCCTTGAAGGTCCCCGGTCATTTCGGCAAAGGGAATAAAGCGAATATCCAGATCGGTCATCGGAACACCCGGCTATCGCTTGACGCCGCTCAAGGCAATTCCTTCGATGAACTGCTTTTGAGCAAAGAAGAATACGATCAAAAGAGGCAGGATGCTAATGAGCGCGCCCGACATCAACACCGTGAACTTCCCCCCATGCGTCATCTGCTGCTGGAAGAAGGCCAGGCCCACTGTCAGCATGGTGTTCGGGACAGACGGCATATATACCAGGGGATGCAGCAGATCGTTCCACGCTCCTTGAAAGGTAAAGATTGCCAGGGCAGCCAGGGCCGGTTTGCCCAGCGGGAAATAAATCTTCCAGAAGATCTGGACCAGGGAGGCGCCGTCCACGCGGGCAGCGTCGACCAGGTCACGCGGGATGGTCAGATAATACTGCCGGAGGAGGAAGGTGCCGAACGCGCCGCCTGTAAAAGCAGGCAGCCAGAGGGGAATGCTCGTCCCAATCAGATGCATGTATTTGAAGATAATGAAGTTTGGAATCAGGGTTACCTGCGGGGGAATCAAGAGCGTCAGGAGCAATGCAGTGAAGAGAATATCGCGGCCCTTGAAATTGACAACGGCAAAACAGAATGCTGCCATGGCACAGGTAACCAATTGACCGATTGTGACCAGGATGGAAATATAGGCACTGTTCCAAAAGAGCAGAGGGAAGTTGAGATCGACAGAGAAAAGCTCCCGGAAGTTACCCAGTGTAAATGTCGGTGGGATAAGGGTCTTGGTGAACTTGTCGCCGGGCAGTTTAAACGAAGTAGAGACCATCCACAGGAACGGTCCAACCATCAGCACCGCGCCCAGGATCAACAGGGTATAGGTGGCAAGATCAAGAACGAGCTTCTGATTTTGTTTGGTCATATCTTCTCTCACTCGTAGACGACGTAACGCCGTTCCAGCCAGAAATAGAATGCCATCAAGACGGCGACGATAATCGTCAGCTCAACAGCCTGGGCGCTCGCACCGCCGTAATTAAAGAAATTCCAGGCATTGCGATAAATGGAGAATACCACCACCGGAACGGAGCTGTCTCCCTGCCCGCGACGGGTGAGCATATAGATGTAATCATAGGCTTGAAATGCATTGATCGTGGCAATCAATGTCTGAAAGAAAATACTGGGCGTGATCAGCGGGATCGTAATCCGGAAGAATTGATTGGTGCCATTCGCGCCGTCCAGCTCGGCAGCCTCATAATATTCACGCGGAATGGCAGTGAGACCAGCCAGGAAAATGATCATCCCTTCGCCGATCGCACCCCATATGTTGACCAGAACCACCGAGTACATGGCGTTCTCGGTACATAACCAGCAGACAGGCTGCATCCCCAGACGCTCAATTATGAAATTGAGGATGCCTGTGTCCTTGCCGTAAATCATCTGCCAGACGAGTGCAGTTGCCACAGCAGAGGTAACCGCGGGCAGAAAATAAGCCGTCCGAAACAGGCTCAGGCCGCGAATCTTGCGATTCAAGAGGACCGCGATCAAAAGGGAAATAATGACCACGCCTGGCACATAGATGGCTGCAAACTTGATGGTGTTGGTCAGTGACAGAAGAACCTTTTGATCCTTGAAAAGATCGATATAATTTTCCAGGCCCGCCCAGGTGGGCGCTGTCAGCAAATCCCATCTTGCAAAGCTCAGGAAAAGCGTCGCAACGACGGAACCCAGCACGCCGAAAACCAGGCCGATCAGGGTGGGCGTAAGCATCGCCCACAGCCAGAACTTCTCACGCCCAAGGGGTTTGAGGCCGTATTGCATGAAAGCTCCCGACCCTTCCTTCGCCCTCTTCCGTCATCGGAAAGAGGGCGAAGGAGTTGGATCAATTATTGGTTTTTCGCAAGGACTTCGTCTGCAGCCTTGACGGCTGCATCCAGGGTCGGATCCAGTTCTGCTTCTCCTGTCCAAATGGGAGCCATGGTATCTCCGACTGCACTCGACCACTCATCGTAGCCTTTGAAGACCGGCTTCATATGGGCAAATTGAAGCGAGTCGAGGAACACTTTTTGATCAATGGGCGTCGGCTGTTTCAAAAACGCATCGCTTTCCGCCACATCCTTCAGCACCGGACAGGCAAAGCCAAGCTGTGCGAGTTTCGTCTGGGCCGGCTCACTCAATACATACTTCAGGAACTCAAAAGAGGCATCCGGATTCTTGGAATCTTTTGCAACCACAAAACCAGCGCTGTTGACACTGGTCGCTTTACCCGCCGGGCCGGCCGGCATGGGAACAACATCCCATTTAAATTTGGTCTCGGCATAACCGGGCACCGCCCAGTGGCCGATGGTCGTCATGGCCGCCACGCCTGCCAGGAATGGATCGCCGCCATACTCTCCGGCTGTGTTGGAGTCTGGCCAGGATTTATCCACGAACATCATGTCGTGGAACAACTGCCAGGCTTTACGCGCGTTGGGCTCACCGATCAATGTCTTGGTGTGCTCGGCGTTGATGACGTCTCCTCCATTCGCCCAGATGCCTTCGCTCCAGATCAGTTCCATATCCCATGGATCGGCATAGAATCCATACTGGCTTGTCTTTCCATCCGCACCCACCTTGGTCAGCTGCTTGGCGGCGTTGCGGAGATCGTCATAGGTCCAGTCGGCGGTTGGATAGGGTACACCGGCCGCATCGAACATATCCTTGTTGTAGAAGAGGACAACGGTCTGGAAATCGCGCGGCAGGCCATACATGCCGTCGGGCGTTTTATAAGCCTCGAGGGTCTGGGGATATACGCCCTTCAACATATCGGGGTTCTTGTCGAGGTAGGGTTGCAGGTTCAGCAGCACACCGCGGCTCTGGTAATCCAGATAAAGCGGTGCATCCATGGCAAAGACATCCGGCGGCGTATTGGCTGACAGCAGCGTCTTTAGCTTCGTCCAGTAGGAATCCCAATCCGATACTTCCACCTTCACTGTGATATTGGGGTTGACTTGATGAAAATCATTCACGATCTGGTTCCAGACTTCCAGCTCGGCCGGGTCGCCCCACATCATCATGCTGATCGTGACAGGCCCATTGTTGCTGCTGGCAGCAGGGGCAGTGGGCGCGGCTCCTCCACCACAGGAGGAAAGCATCAGGGATACGATCACGATCAAACTCAGAATCAAGGGAAATCTCTTATTCATCTTTTCTCTCCTTTTGAATGTACATGAACGGATCACAGGCGCATGGAATTCTTCCGTCTCACCTCCTGGCTAAACGATGCTGATTTCCTCGTATGGAGCTTGGGATTCGCATTGGATGGATGGGCATTACTGAATACCCAACACCTTCCTTGCATTCTCGGAGTACACTTTTTTCAGCACATCATCGGGCAGATACATGCCGCAGACGTACCAGCGTCCCTGTGCCGGGACTTCGCCGGTGTTGTAATTAAAGTATTCATCGTCCGTTTCCAGGAAACGGTAGGAGAGGCGGTATTCGTCCAGGTTGGGACCTGCATCCAAGCCGAACAGGATGCGGTCCTGGTACTGCAGGAAGAATTTTCGAGCGGTGTAGGGCTGCCGTCCCAGCTCACCCAGCCGTGCAGAAATGTCGATGTAATAGTTCGGGCATTCGTCCAGCATTTGCCCCACCCAGCCCAGATTCTCGCCATAGCAGCCTACATGTGCACCAATGAATGTCGTGTTGGGATGGCGCTTCACGATCGTCCTCAGGCCATTCAGGATATGCAGGAATGGTGGGTACGGTGGGCTGGTGAATGCCCAGTCGGGGTGCTCCCCGATCTCCTCCCAGCGCTCATTGGTTTCATCGATGGGATCGAAGAAGGCCACCGGGTCGGCGACGTGGATCATCACCGGCAAGCCCAGTTCGCCGGCCGTTTCCCAGATCGGGCTCAGCCGCTCGTCGTCCACGTCCACCAGCTTATCGTTGTGATCCTCGACCTGCAAACCCAGAGGCTTCCAGATCTTCAGCCCCTGGGCGCCGCGTTCCTTCTGTGCACGCAAACGCTTCGCCGCCCAATCCGGGAAGGCATCGCCCATTTTTCGCCACCTGAACCATTCCACGCCCCCAAAGATCTGAAATCGATCGGGGGCAGCTGCCTTGAAGTAATCCAGGTGACTTTCCAGGATCTCCTCCCCCCAGCCCCCGTCCAGGTCCACGTAATGCGCCACGCCTGCCTGGTCGAGCAGGTCAAGGAGTTCCTGGACGGGTTTGTGATCCCATCCACCACCAAAAGGCTCTGCCAGGTGATTGTGTGCGTCGACGACCGGAAAGCGCGGCCGCTCCACCCTGGTGACTTTTGTGACAAGCTTGGACTGCGGGCGAAAGTTTTTTAGCAGCATACGTCTCCAGGGTTTAGGCGATTACGACATGAATTCCCTGTTTCTTTAAGGCTTGCAGGAATTTTTTGTCCGAATTGGTATCCGTGACAAACCTGTTCATCGCACTCAGAGGCGCGAGCAGGGCCGTCGATACACGGTTGATTTTCGAATAGTCCGCAACGATCACCATTTCATGCCCGATCTTCAGGATCGCCCGGTCGGTCAGCGTCTCGGGCAAATAGTCGTTTGTCAGACCATGTTCGAGGCTCAGGCCGCGCGTACCCATGAACACCTTATCGACGCGCAGTTCGGCCAGCGCCTGTTCGGCGATGTGCCCGATGAATGACAATTCACTATCCCGCAGCATCCCGCCCAACGAAATGACCGTGATCCCCGCCAGGCCCGCCAGTATGTTCAATACCGGCAGGGAATTGGTGATCACGGTCAGGTGTTTGTGGTTGCGCAGGTTGCGGGCAACTTCCAGGACGGTGGTGCCGGAGCCCAGGAAGACTGTTTCCTTCTCTTTGACCAGGCCGGCGGCAGCGCGCCCGATGCGGGCCTTTTCGTCCACCTGCTCGCTTTCCCGGTCGAGGATCGGCAGCTCGGGAGGAGCCTGCTCGACGGCAATAATGCCTCCATGGACACGCTGCACCTTACCCTGGGAGGCGAGCGTCTCCAGGTCCCGGCGAGCCGTGGCCTGGCTGATCGAAAATTGCTCCACGATCTCTGCCACGCTCAGGCGTCCCTGCCGCGCAAGCAGGCTGAGGATTTGTCTTTGGCGCTCCGGAGTCGGCACGAAATCGGTCATAAACAATCACAATCGCTCATAAATAATCATAGCACTTTTTGAAGGAAATTCAAGAGGAACTTCAAACATGACTCCCCCAATTCAAACCTGCAAACAATGAGGCATGGATCCTTCGAACACCGCTTCCACGGTCGGCGTCTATTACCCCCGCCTGCATAGAAAAGCCGGCCCCTGCCTTGACCTGGGTCGGCTTTTCTTGACCTCTTTCTGCGGTCTATGAGCCAGGATCCAAGGCAATCCGTGCGATCCCTGGCCGGATCCTTTGTCTACCTTCACGGATCCAGGAGGTTCTGGCCCGTCTGCTTTTTCTTATGTTCCACGAGCTGGTCGATCTTTGAGCTGAAATAACGGCCGCCATCGTGCAATGTCCGGACGGCAGCCACCAATTCCTGGCCCGCCGCATCCTTGAGGACAAAGCCTGATGCTCCCGCCTGGACGGCATGGCGCACATGTTCCTCGGTGTGATAAATGGTGAGCATCACGATCCGGGTTTTTGAACAGGTCTCGCAAATCCGCCTGGCTGCCTCGATTCCATCCATGCGCGGCATGGAAATATCCAGCACCGCAATATCAGGACAGAGGCGTTTGGCCTGCTCGACCGCTTCCTGTCCATCGGCTGCAGTCGCTATGATCTTGATATCACCCTGCGCCTCAAGTAAATAACACAACGCGTCTCGTACAAGTATATGATCATCTGCAAGGAGAACTGTAATCATATGCGTCCTTCCTTTTCAGCTTTCGTCTCACCGTCACTCTCCAGGGGGAGGTGGGCCTCGATCCTTGTCCCCTTCGAAGGGATGGTGGAGATCTTCAAGTTCCCGCCCACGGCTTCAGCACGTTCCCGCATCAGCATCAGGCCATGCCCATTACGGTGATGCGTGGTATTCCAGGATTGGATGCCGATCCCATTATCCTCGATCGCCAAAAGCAAGGCATCCTCCTGCCATTGCAGGGACAGGTTAACGTGGTCTGCATGCGCATGCCGGGCAATATTGAGCAGGGCCTCCTGGGCGATCCTCAGGATCGTCATTTCCAGGCCGGGACTCAGACGTGGGACATGGTTACTTGAGCTTTCATATTCAACCCGGATGCCATAGCGAGCTTCGAACTTTGCCAGATACGACTGCAGGGCAGCCTGTAGTCCATATTCATCCAGGACAATGGGGCGCAGATCAGACATCACATCCCGTACAATAGCAATCATCTCGGTGACAAGCTTGATCGAATCCGCCAGCCTCTCGGTGACGGGCGGAGCGGTCTGATTGGATAGCTGATCACGGACAATGGTGAGGTTCAGGTTGAGGGCCGTGAGCGTCTGTCCAACGCGATCGTGCAATTCCCGGGCAATGGCCTGCCGCTCCTCCTCCTGGACCTCCACCAGCCGCTGGGAGAGGATCTGAAGCCGCCTGCGGCTTTCAAATAAAGCCCAGTTGGCAGCCTGTAATTCCGCCGTCCGGGTCTCGACCCGGTGTTCCAGTTCGAGGTTCAACTGCTGCAGGGCCTCCTCCGCCTGTTTTCGCTCGGTGATGTCCACCACAACAAAGGCAGCAGATTGCGGCCGGTCCAGCTCATCCAGAATGGGCGCCGCGCTGATATTGACCCACAGGATCGATCCATCCCTACGGAGCAAACGCTCTTCAAAATGGAACGGTTTGCCCTTCTCACGCAAACGCTCAAATAGCCGCCGGCTTTCTTCGATATCCTCCGGATGGGTAAAATTCCAGAGCGGTGCATCGACGAGATCCGATTCCCCATATCCAAGCATTTCACAGAATGCCTGGTTGACAAACAGCGACCTTCCTGCAATATCCGTGCGGACAATCCCGGCAGTCGCCTGATTGATGATGGCCCGGAAACGCTGCTCGGATTCACTCAGTGCCTTTTCCGCCTGTTTGCGATCTGTGACGTCCATGGTGATCACGATGGCATGCCCCGAAGGGTCATCCATGACCGCATGTTGGGTCCAGTAAATACGTCCGTTATGCTCTGTCTCGTAGCTGATAGTCTCCCCTTCAAAGGCCCGGTGGAAGCGCGCCTCCATTTTGGCCGCCACCTCTTTGTCAAAGACCTCCTGAACGGTATGGCCCTCAATGACTTCCTTTGGCACTCCAAAATTTTCTGCGATAACACCTTCGGCGATCACATAGCGCAGGTTTTGATCCACGACGAAGATGCCGCCGCGTGGGATGCTTCGCGCAATTGCACGGTAGAGAGCCTCGCTTTCCTTGAGGGTCTGCTCGGCAAGTTTTCGATCGGTGATATCCAGCCAGGTGCTGATGGCAGCCACAATGTTTCCCTGGATATCGTGGATCGGAGCTGCATTCACCAAGACGGGAATTTTCCGCCCTTCCGGGGCTCCCATCACCAGTTCCATGTTCCGGACCTGCACTCCATATCGACTGGCCCGATACAGTGGCAGCTCCTCCTGGGAGAGCGGTGCCGCATCCTGGTCCCGCAGGAAGCTATTCAGGAAATCCAGGCCTGCCGCGCTGGACGATCGCATTTCCGAAT
Source organism: Bacteroidota bacterium (assembly GCA_050258995.1). Classification (GTDB taxonomy): domain Bacteria; phylum Chloroflexota; class Anaerolineae; order Anaerolineales; family Villigracilaceae; genus Defluviilinea. The sequence continues at coordinate 445 of JBLMZU010000670.1, read as the reverse complement.
CGCTTTCCCACCCGTTCATCTCCTGACCGTGCCGGCTGATCCGCGCAACTGAGAAATCCGGCGGGCCGCCGGTGACAGCCAGACCAACAGGGATGTTTTCCAGGATGGCTTCCAGCATCCGCCGGCCTTCACTCTCACGCTTCAAGAGTTTTATATATTCGGAAAGCAGGCCAATGAGTACAATCAGATGTCCAGCGACAAGTACGCCTCGCTGCAAATACCACCAGAGATCATAACGCCTTCCACCGATCAGCGCCATCATACAGATAAATGCCATCACTAGTTGAGGGAAGGCAATAAAACCGACCAGTGTATCTCCCGACCGCTGGTAATACATAATGGAGTAAATGCTGCTCAAAACGATCAAACACAACAGGCCGGCGCTCCATACTCGTTGAAGAAGCGTAAAAAAGCCTCGGGCATCCACTAAAGCCGGCAGGCTCCT
>JBLMZU010000669.1:0-4046 GCA_050258995.1 Bacteroidota bacterium | reverse complement strand
ATAGGACCCGAGGGGTCCGCCAAGCCTATTGGCACGGATAAGTGCCGAAAACCCGCGCTGGATGAGGAGCTGATCCCAGCGCCCGCGATTTTGTTCGAGCAGAGGGATTGGCTCGCCGGATGGTCCTATGCGAGCCCGCAAACGGGAGGCTTGAATTTCCAACAAGGCAACTAATCCATGGACTTCCGGCTCATTCGGCACAAGCTCTGCCAGCACGCGTCCCAGCCGCAGAGCCTCTTCGCACAGGCCTGGGCGTAGCCAATCGTCGCCGGATGTGGCGGAATATCCTTCATTGAAAATGAGATAGATGACTTCCAGCACGGAGGAAAGACGCGCGGCGCGCTCCTCTCCCACCGGCACTTCAAATGGGACGCGCGCTTCGGAAATAGTCCGCTTTGCTCGTACGATCCTCTGCGCGATCGTCGCCTCCGGGACGAGAAAGGCACGGGCGATCTCGTCCGTTGACAGCCCGCCGAGCAGCCGAAGTGTCAACGCGAGACGTGCTTCCTTGGAGAGAATGGGGTGACAGGCAATAAAGATCAGCCGTAAAAGATCATCGCCCAAGTCCTCTTCTACATCCGCCTCTGGCTCGGGGACACCAAGTTGCTGCTCTATCTCTAGATCCCGACCGAGCTCTTCTGTTTTGCGCTCCAGGCGTACGTTCCGGCGTATTTGGTCAATCGCATGGTGTTTGGCAGTTACCATGAGCCAGGCGCCTGGTTTTTCTGGCACGCCAAATTGCGGCCACTGTTCAAGGGCGGTAACGAGAGCCCCCTGTGCAAGATCTTCCGCCAGCCCTACATCGCCGACCAAACGCGTGAGAGACGCGATCAGTCTGGCGGATTCGAGCCGCCAGACTGCGTCAATTGTGCGAAGGATATCAGTTGCCATTACCCTCCCGGAATTTCACCCGGTCCAAACACCTGATAGATTTCTCCTTCTCCGTCGCCAACCACTTCCCAAAACCGCCGGGAAAATTCAATCGCTTCTTCTTTTGACTTTGCTTCCACCAGCGCGAACCCAACCACTGCCTCTTTTGCCTCTGTGAAGGGACCATCCGTGACGGTAACTTTGCCTCCAGACGATTGAATGCGTGTGGGATTGGGTAAAAGTCCACCGGTCGCCAGCAGCACGCCTCGACGAGTCATTTCTTCGATCAGCTTACCCATCTCAGCATACATCTCCGGGCTGGGAGGCGTGCCTGCATTGCTTTCGCTATCTTTCGTCATCATCATAAATCTCATGTTCGTATCTCCTTCTTAATAAATATTCTGTATTCTCGATTATAAGATCCAAAATCTTCGTCCAAGTGATGCAAGCGATGTATCTAGCGCACGGCAAGCAATCTCAGAAATGTGGCAGAGAGCCAGACCCAGGTGTTTACCACCGCCGCCGTAAACGCCAGGGTAACCAGTACCAGGACACTTCCACCCAGTTGTGCCCCTGTGGCAATCCCGAAGAACGCTGCGAAGAAGAGGATACCGGTAAGCGCTGTGTACACTGCCCATCCACGTTGTTGGAGCGCACGGAACCGGCGGGCGAACACGAAACAAGCCGCAATCAGGGACAAAAAACCAATTCCACCGGCAACAAAATGCATGAGTCCTTGGGTACTTATCGCATGGGCATCTGCAGGTGTTCCGGGCGGAAAACCAAGTGCGGGGTCAGCTACAAAGATTCCGGCACCGATCAAACCCAAGCCGTAAATACCAATCAGCAACGATCCCCACGTTCCGGCTCGGCTGCCGAGAAGAAGCTGCCTCATCCCGAATGCCCCAATAATGACCAGCAAGCCAGTTAACACAAAGTTGGCGATTTGGATCCATCCCAACTCTCCATTACTCATCAGGCTAAGGTCATTCCGTGTGGGGTCATAACCGGGGCGGATCAGCATTTGGATCACGCCTACCGTAACGTAGAGTGGACCAGCAACAGCGCCGCACGCTAGCAATATTTGATTGGGTTTGGCGGCGATTACATCTCTTGAAATTACCTTTTGCATGATTTTCTCCTTTTATCCTAAAATTTAGATGAGTATCAAAACTTTCGGCTTTTCTCAATATTTCGTTCTATTAATACGTCGAATGGGGCACGCCAAAATCGACAGATTGCAAGGGCGTTTTTGAAATTTCTCCAAATCTTATGTTTTCTTAATCTTCTCAACGGTAGTGCTCTCAAAATAGAAAAATCAAGATATACAAGAATGACAGACCTGCATGCCCTGATCGGCGTGGGTCTTTGACCCCGCCGAGTTTTGTCTCGATGCGTAAGCTGGGCATTCGTTCAGTAGCTCGCAAGCCTAATCCCTACCGGAAGGTGGAAGAGCTGGGTTCCTACCACCGCTATCCCAACATCCTGGAGCGGGGTTTCGTGGCCAGTGCTCCCAACCAGAAATGGTGTACGAATATCACCTACATCCGAACGCAGCAGGGCTGGGCTTTCCTATCCATCATCCAGGACCTCTATGATGGTTTCATCGTCGGCCATGTCGTCCATGACCGCAACTCCATCGCCCTCGTGACCCAGACCCTCCAGCAAGCCAAAGAAAACGAAAAGGTCACTGATGGACTGATCCTCCACAGTGACCAGGGGACGCAATACACTTCACAGCCATATCATTTCCTGACCGCCCAATATAACATCACGCCCTCGATGTCCAGACGTGGAAATTGCTGGGATAATGCGCCAGCAGAGAATTTCTTTTCCCATTTCAAAGAAGAATATCTGCGCCAGCATGCCCAACCCACCTTCGAACAAGCTAAACAACTGGTCGCTGAATATATTCACTTCTATAACTATGCAAGGATCCAGCTAAAAACAAGACAGACACCCTACGAAACCAGGTGCCTGTCTTCCTAACCCAAGTGCCTTCTTTTTTTGTCTACTTTATTGGCTGCAGTCTATAAAAGCAAGTCTCTTTTTTCATGTCGATATGATGAGCGGGGAACGAGTAGCACTGCGTAAACCTTGACCTTCCAGCTACTGGAAGGTGTATATTAGTTAGAGGTAACAACTATGAAAATACAAGAATTTTCCCGGCTGTCTGGCTTATCCGCCAAAACAATCCGCTACTACGAGGCAATTGGAGTATTACCTTCTCCACAGCGTACACAAAATGGTTATCGCGATTACAGTGAAAAGGACTTAGAGCGCGCACGGTTTGTCGCCGGAATCCGCACTCTTGATCTGTCTCTGAATGAAATCATGGAGCTGTTGGCAATGCGTGACCGCCGCGAAGCGCCTTGTCGAACATTATTAGACCGTATCGAACAAAAAGCCAATCAGATTGAAGAACGGATTCAGGCCCTTAGGAAAATGGAAGTTGATTTGCGCAAACTTCACGACCTTGGATTGACCTTTCCAACTGATGATGTGGATGGAAAAAACTGTATATGTCATCTTGTCAGTGAGCGCCCCACAATCAATACAGGCGGCTAACGCGATCAAATGGAAACGGTCAGTCTTTCAAAACTCAAAGAGATTTATCGTGGCTCAAAGGAACAGGTGCTATTTTTGGCAGTACTCTCGCCCACCTGAGTACCCTGCCTGGAAGGTGCACAGTTGGTGCAGGAGATATTTGAGACAAACAAATCAGAGAAACTTCGCGGTGTAATTGTTTGGATATCAATGCTTGATACCGACAAGCTTGAATCGGCGAACGAACGCGAAACTAAGTTTTCAGATCCCCGCGTGAAGCAGTTTTGGGATCAGGACCAAATTTTTGGACAATTGTTATCTCAGACTTTGAAGTTGAAGGAGTCAGTTGCTTGGGATGTGTACCTTGTCTATCCACCCGGTCACTCTTGGGACACAGAATTTCCACCCTTGCCGACATTTTGGATGCACCAGTTGAATGAGGATCCGACTTTGTTTCTTGATCCATCTCGTTTTAAAGAATGTGTACAGACTGTATTGGAAAGGACAGCTTCTCAATGACTGATTCATGTTGTTGCCCATCTGAAGCCGGAAGCGAAGTTTGTGATTTACCCGCTAAGGATTTCCAGCGCCGTTCTCATGCCGTAAATACTTGCCCGGAATGTGGCAAG
>JBLMZU010000668.1:0-14877 GCA_050258995.1 Bacteroidota bacterium | reverse complement strand
GCCGATATGGTGGCAACGACCGCATCCACGCCGGTACCGTCGGGCTGGGAAGGCGCGATCAGGTTGTGATCCTGTGAGCCGAGCAGGATCCCGCCGGTGATGTTCTGCAGACGGGTGATCGCCTCGCGGACGCCCAGGCCGATATCCTTGAACGGCGCCTCGGCCGTGGAGGGAGCCTGTCCCGATGCGACGAAGCGATACTGGCCCTCGACCACATCGAACAGGACGGCGCGGGTGATCGTCGCACCGACGTCAATGGCTAAAATGGACTCGTTTTGAACAAGCGATGCAGGCATAATTTATATACCAATGAGCTGGCGGGTAAAGTGGATGATCGTGCTCAGGCGTTCGATCATGGCAGTCAATGCCGCGATGTATACGCCCGCGAACAGCACCCCCAGGGTGATGGAAACAAAAACACGACCGGCTGTGGAAAGGCCGTTCAGGAGACCGCTGGGTTTCGCCGATCCATCCGGTGCGCGTCCAACCGTGTAATGAAAGGCTGCCAGTGTCAGCACTGTGCCCAGAAGCATGATGCCTGCTTCCACCAAGCGGACAAAAGTCGTTGACCCAGCCGCACCAGTTAGAGCGAACGCATTGATCGCGGCCTGGGCCTGGGGCAGAAGCGTGCCGATCAGCGCTCCAGCGACCGCCGTCGCCGCCCCCACCCCCACCAGGACTGCCATCGCAAAATTGCCCATCCACGAGATGCGCGGAGACAATTTTGCCAGCAGCGAGATCGTCAGGACCAGCGGGATGCTCAGCAGGATCAATTGATTGCGGTCTCCAAGCTGCGAGAACAATTTCGGCCACAGGACGTAGTGCCAGGCCGCAACGGCTGCATACCCGGAAGAGACACCGATGAAGAGATAGATGGTGAAGCGGAACAGAGGGTTATCGCCGATCAGGTAACTGAACACCAGTAGGGTGAGAATAAGACCGATGAAACCAGAGATGACATCAATGGACATTGACTTATTCCTTTACAGTTCCCGCGCTGCGGGCGCGATATCCAGAGTAGACGCTCCAAAGGCTGCCAAGAACGATGAGCATCACTGCCATCATCATGCCAACCCCGAAGGCATCCCAGTAGGAGCGGATAGTGCCCGGGCGATTATTGTTCAAGAGCTCATACCGTGCGGCAACCGGCAGGCCGCTGAGCAGGCCGTTGATCTGGCCCGAGGAGACATACGGCTGAAGCATGGGACCTGTCTGTGCGCTCGAAACCGCAAGGAGTGGCTGGCCCGCAAGTGCCGGATCGGACTGCTTCATCGTATCGATTTGTTCCACCCAGGTGCGCGCCGATTCCGCCTGATCGGTCAGTAACAGTATGGCTGCATATTCCGAGAACTGCGAAATACGCGAGGCGGGAATAGCAGCCGGCGGTGACTGGAGGAAGGCAAGCACACCGGATTCACCTCCCGGCAGGTATCCCAGGTTTTGGTAGTTCTGCTCGGCGATGTACCCGGTCCCATCGGGCTGGCTGATATTTGTGTTTTTAAGCAGGCGCTCCACAAGAGCATTTCCGCTGGGAGAGGTCGACACAAAGGAGAGATAGGGGTGACGAAGCTGGACGAGCTGATCCAGGACGGGTCCGCTGATCGCTTCCATTTCGCCCGCCAGGGAAGGCTGATAATCCATGATCACCAGCACGGGTGCATTGCTGGCCACATTCAATATCACGTTGGTGATATTGCTGGCCGCGGCAGGCAGGACAGGTGAGACTGGCATGATCTGTGTACCCGAAACGATCACGGCAGCCAAAACAAACAGAAGCAATCCTGCAATCACCCAGCGAAGATTGCGCTGGGAAGCCATGGCAGGCGTGGAAACTACGGGGCGAGGTGTAGTTTCTGCAATCAGGATCTGTTCCAAAATGCCCGCACTGGCCTGCTGTTCGGCAGAGGCCTGCAGCGTAAGAGGAATGGGGTGCGGCCGGCGCAGCGATCCAATGACGGCGATCGGGATCACGCCCTTGAGGCCGGCCAGCGGACCCTGACGCTCCACAGGCTGATCTTCCAGACGGGGACCCGCTTCGGCGATCATCGCCTCCACCGGGCGCATGGCCTGGACCCAGGAGGGCAGCTCAGCCGGCGTGAGCGTCTCTCCGCTTTCAGCATGGATGCCGCCTTCTTCAGCCGGCTCACCGGGCACAGGTTTGGTCTGCGCCAGCCAGTCGGGCATCTCCTGGGAGAAGATGGCGTCAACATCCTGGTTGAAGAGCGCTGCCGCTTCCCCGGCGGCCAACGCAGGCTCGGAGGGAGCGGGCGTTTCATCCGCGGGTTGGTCGGTTGAGCCAAAAATCGATGCGGCTGCCAACCCGGCGGCCCAACCACCAGTTGATTTATCTTCCCGCATCTGATCGAGTGCCTGGGTCCCCAGCGGCAGGGATGGTTCCTCGGTCGCGCTCTTGAGCCATTCGGGAATGGAGGTATCGGCTCCCTCGCCCAGGGGTGCCGTGTGGCGCGGGGTGAACGGCGAGACCTTGGGTAACTCGGGTGGCGCAGGCGTTTCTTCAGAAGGCTTCTGTGCTGCTGAAGCAGCCGGGACATCCGTGAACTGGGCAGGGGAGCCTGGCAGGTTTCGGAGCCAGCCCAGATCCTCTTCAGAAGAAGCCTCTTCCTTTTTGGGTCCGGCTGGCTGGGAGGGCATTGAAACATCATCCAATGCGCTCAGCCAGCCCAGGTCTTCCTGGGAAGATGCGGGCGCGGCAGGCACATCCTGGGGGTGAGGGGCTGCAGGAGTTTCAGAAAAAGCACTTAGCCAGCCCAAATCCTCGCCGGCCTGGCGGGCATCCGGAGCAGGTTGAGTGGATGGGGGGAGTGAACCCAGATCATTGAGCCAGCTGAGATCATCCTGTTCCACGGGATGCGAGGCCGGCGAGGGTGCCTGAGGCGTATCGGCAAAGGCGTTCAACCAGCTAAGGTCCTCGCCCGGTACAGCAGGCTCCGGTTTGGAGGGCTCAACGGTCGGAAGTGAACCCAGGTCATCCAGCCAGCTTAGATCATCCTGACCGGAGGCGTCTGCCCCGGCAGGAGGCTGGAGCACGGAGGACCAGTCATCACTTTTCTTTGGGGAGGCCAGCTCGCCGGTCTTTTTCGCTTCGGCTTCCAGATTGTGCAGCCAGCTCAGATCCTCTTCCGGCTCTCGGGAAGGCTTCCGGGAGGCAGGGGAAGGCACATCCTCTTGGAAGTCCCATCCCAGGTCCAGCGGTTGTGCATCTGATTCGGCAGTGAAGGGCTCGGCCGGTTGTTCGGAGGCCTGTGAAAACCACTCGGACAATTCATCCCCTCCTGAGGGGCCGGGAGGTGGCTGTGGAGACTGCGGCTGCGGCTTTGCAGCCAACATCTCTTTATCGGAGGTAGGCGCGGCAGGCGCGGGAGCCGGTTTTTGCTCTGCTTTGGGACTCAGGCTCTTCAGCCAGTCGGGGACATCGTCGTCCTCGACATTGGCGGATTGGGAGGCGAGTCCCGCCAGCAGGTCGGGCGGCCCGGCTTTCTCGACTTTTGGCATACCCGCGGCATCGGCAGCATCCTTTTCAGCCGAATCCTTCGCCTGCTTCTGGAGTTCCTGCAGCCAGTCGGGCAGGAGCGGATTCAGCTCGCCGGTATTTTTTTTAGTGGGCTTATCACCGATCTGCAGTTTTGATTCAGGTGTCAAAGGCGTCTGGCAATACTGGCAGACGTTCGAGGATACAGGGTTTTCTTTTCCACAATTTGGACAGCGGATCACGGCCATGGTCACTGCCCCCCATAGGGCCGGTCGACGCCAAAGATAATGCGCAGACCGGTCAAAAGCACGCCCAGTGCGATCCCGATCAGCAGACCGCGTGCGCCGCCCGTTGAGAACACGTTCAACATCTGGGCGAGGGCCTGGTCACCGGGCACGGGGCCGAAAGGTGTGGGCATGAATGCGATCAGGAACAGGACAGCCGCCACCAGAAAGAGGACAGACATCACCTCCAGCCGGCGGCGCAGGAGGCGGATGCTTGCATAGATCAACGTCACCGCCAGGACCGCCATGAGAGAAGCTTCGACAGGCACGATCACCGCATCCACGGTGGCACGCAGCCCCACATTCTGCGGGCCGAAGACCATTCCATAGACAAATGTGATCAGCATGGAGATGATCAACACCCAGCTATACACCGAGCCTTTTTGCCCGGCACGAATCTTTTCCACGTGGACAGCCCACAGGTTGTAGATCCCGATCAGGACGGTCGCGGCTGCAATCAGGATCGCCCAGTTTGTCAACAGCACCCGCAGCTGCATCAGGAGCGGGATGGGATAGAAGTAACCAAGCAGTATGATAATGCCTGCGGCAATTGCGAGGACTGTAGCGAAGAGACGCATCAGAACGCTCCCAGGAACTTTAACCCGGCTCCAATGACGATGGCAAGGATAATCAGCCAGCGCAGGACATCCTGCACGGTCAGACTGGCCTCATGCACGGTGCCAGATCCCACGTATGCGCCGGCAGCAAACAATTCCTCCCCGATCAATGGATCCTGGGAAGTGGCATAAAAAATGGACTGGGCAGAGATGCTGTCACTGGCCGCGACCATGGGAGAGTTGGCACGCTCGGCAGCATCCGCCATTAATGCAGATTCTGAACCGAAGTCGCCGATGAACACGTTGGTCGAAACATCCTCATCCCGGATCACAGGCAGCGTCCCCGCCGCGTAGGAGAAGGGAGTGAGCCCGGTCAATCGTCCGGTGCTGAAACGATACTGCTCTTCCGCGCCTGCGGCGCGATATCCGGATTGCAGGGTATCCTGTGAGAGGACCGCCAGGGAGGCATCCCCGCTGGTCACCACCGGAGGGCGGTCACTTAACGAAGTGCGCTCCGTCAGCTTGCGCAGCATCGCCAGGCCAGCCAGTGCGGAGGCACCGCGTGTCGTAAACAGATTTCCACGTCCCAGGGATATATGAAGCCGGGTGCCGCTCTCCACCGCCAGGCCCACCGAGCGGATAAGGCGCTCATAGGCGTCGATCCGCCGAAGTGCAGTGGGGATTCTTGTCCGCAGCAGGGTGAAAACAACCAGCAGGATCAAGGCGAGGAGAAGCAAACCGGTGGCAAGCAGGAGGGTAAAACCGTTGGCGCTCATGAATTGAATTCTCCGCGGAGATAACTGGCAAAGGCCTGAGATTCTTCATCTTGTTCGAGCATATGGGCAAGTGAGTCCAGTTTTTCCCCTCTGAAAAAAGGCTGGCTGAAATAAACTACCTGCGCGCCCAGGATCGTGAATGGGCCTCCCGCTTCCAAGAGCCACGCGGCAAAACCGTCCAACTTGAGGCGACGCAACGATTCTGCCCACTTCAGCCACTCTGATCGCGGTTGCATATGCAAAGTATAGCACATTTATTCCATGGCTGAATCGCCTAAAAGTCCGATTCCTCCGCCATATCTGGCGGTAACAGGACAATATTTGGCTACCAGTACCATACATGCAACCTGATTGTAGACCGCCAAGCCTGAATTTTCCTTCCCTTCCCCATAGTATAATGACGGAGGAATTTTCGGCCTGCAGCAGGAAGAGACAACTTTCTACCTGGGATGCCAGGTCGAAATTCAAACCCACAGACAAGTAATTTTGCGGCAGGATGAACCTGCGGAGGAAGTATGACCGAGAAAAAGATCCGTGTGCTTGTTGCCAAGCCAGGGCTGGACGGACATGACCGCGGTGCCAAAGTGGTGGCGCGTGCGCTGCGCGACGCGGGCATGGAAGTCATTTATACGGGGCTGCGGCAGACGCCCGAAATGATCGCCGAAGCCGCCTTACAGGAGGATGTGGACGTGGTGGGACTCTCGATCCTTTCCGGCGCTCATATGGCCCTGGCGCCCCGCATCCTCGAGCTGCTCAAGGCCAACGGGCAGGAGAATGTGCGCGTTTTTATCGGGGGCATCATTCCGGATGAAGATATGCCACGTTTGAAGGAAATGGGCATTACAGGCATCTACGGCCCGGGAGCGTCCACCGAGGACATTATCCGGGATGTGCGCGAGGCAGTGAAGTAGCAAATTACGCAATACGCATTCGGTGTTGCGTAATTTTATGATTCGAGGAATATGTCGCTGACAGACGCCGTACTTGAAGGGAATCGTTTGGCCCTCGCGCGCTTGCTGACACAGGTGGAAAATGACCTGCCCGAGGGCCGCACAGCACTCGCCGGGCTTTTTTCGCATACCGGCCGGGCTCATCTGATCGGTGTCACAGGCGCACCGGGCACGGGGAAATCGTCCCTGGTCAACCAGCTGGCTCTCTACTACCGGAAGAATGAAAACAAGCGGATCGCCATCATCGCCGTGGATCCCTCGAGCCCGTTCACAGGCGGGGCCGTGCTTGGCGACCGCGTCCGCATGCGCGATCTTTCCGGAGACGCGGGCATCTTCATCCGCTCGATGGCCTCGCGCGGCTCCGTGGGAGGCATCGCCCAGACCACGGCAGCCATCACCCAGGTCTTCGACGCCGCCGGTTTCGATATTGTCATCATCGAAACGGTCGGTGCGGGTCAAAGCGAGGTGGATGTGGCCCGGCTCGCGCATACGACCCTCGTCGTCGAGGCGCCCGGCATGGGAGATGACATCCAGGCGATCAAGGCGGGGATCCTGGAGATCGCCGATATCCTGGTCGTCAATAAGGCAGACCGGCCGGGTGTCGAAAACACGGAACGAGCTCTGCGGTCCACACTGGAGCTTGCCCATCCCACCAAGCGCATCACCAGCCATCACGGCAGGGCAGTGTCTGTGGAGGTTCCTGCCATCGGCGCACAGGGCGACAGAATGATGTGGATCCCTCCCATTCAGAAAACCATCTCCACCGAGGGGAAGGGATTCGGTGAGCTGGCCGAGGCAATCGCCCGCCATGTACATTACCTGCATTCGAGCGGTGACTGGACCGCCCGGGATCGTGCCAGGTTGGAATCTGAAGTGGAAGCCGCCCTCCAGGACACCCTCGTCCGGCACTTTATGGAGAGCGTGCAAAAGAGTCAATACGAAGAGATTGTGGGACAGGTTCTCAACCGGAGCATTTCGCCCTATGAAGCAGTCGATGCACTTTTGAACAGAGCATCTCAACCCAGCATACGCAATCGTTCACAGGAATAATAAGGATCTCGAATGTTTAACCCACTCGACCACGAGCACGAAATGAAAATGTATGGGGAGATCAAGCTGTACGCCGGCTCGGGATCGCCCGTGCTGGCGCAAAAGATCGCTGATTATTTGCAGCAAAGACTCAGTCCTCGAGATGTTATCCAATTTCCGAATGAAAACATTTTCATCAAGCTGAACAGCAGCGCCCGCGGGCAGGATGTGTATGTCATTCAGACCACCTCCTCCCCCGTTCATTACAATCTGATGGAGCTGCTGATCATGATCCAGACCATCCGCCTGGATTCGGCGGCGCGCATTACTGCAGTTGTTCCCTATCTCTGCTACGGCCGCTCGGACAAAAAAGACCAGCCGCGTGTGCCCATCACCGCCCGCCTGGTGGCAGACATGATCGAAAGCGCCGGGGCCGACCGCTATATGACCCTCGACCCGCATGCGGGACAGATCCAGGGTTTCTTCTCGATCCCCGGCGACGTGCTGACGGCATCCCACATGATCAGCCAGCACATCGCCGATAATTTGCTCTTCAACATGAACAACCCGGTCGTGGTGGCCACCGACCTGGGATTCGCCAAGAAGGGCCGCAACTATGCCCTGGATCTCAATCTGCCGATCGCATTCATCGAAAAGCGGCGCACCGGGAACGACGCCAATGCCGAGGCCCTGAGCTTGATCGGCGATGTGGCGGATCGGGATGTCATCGTCGTGGACGATGAGGTCGACACCGGCGGCTCGATTGCCCAGGCGATCAGCGTGGTCAAGAAACAGGGCGCGCGGGATGTATATCTGGCTTTCATCCATCCCATCTTCTCCAGGAATGCCGCACAGCGACTCGCCGAGCTGCCCATCCGCCAGATCATCACCACCGACACGGTCTCCATCCCGGATGAGAAGATGAAGCCGTTACTCGGCCGCATCACCGTCCTCTCCATCGCCCCGATGATCGGGGAAGTGATCCGCCGTGCCCACGAAGGACGCTCTGTTGGAGAAATGTTTAACGAATAACAAACGTGCCGGGGATCAAGCATCAGGTGTCAGGTAAAATCTATACCCTGACACCTTACCTTATGCACGATACCCTGCACCTGACGCCTGACACTCTTAACCATGCCCGAACTCCCTGAAGTAGAAACGATCGCTCGAAAACTCAAACCCGACCTGGTTGGGAAAACAATTCTTTCCGCCAACCTTTTTTGGCCGCGCACCCTGGCCTCCCCCACTCCACGAAAATTCAAGGCCCAGATCCAGGGACAAAAGATCCTGGACGTCGGCCGCCGCGCAAAATTCCTGATCATCCAATTATCCGACACCTGCCTGCTGGTCCACCTGCGCATGAGCGGCGACCTGACCATACGGGATAGTACAATCAGACCAGAAACGCATGACCGGCTTGTAATAAAATTGTCCGGAGGCAGGTCACTGGTCTTCAACGACACGCGTAAATTTGGTCGTGTCTGGCTCACCTCGAAGCCGGAGGAGGTCCTGGGCAGACTGGGACCCGAGCCACTCGGCACAGATTTTACGCCGCAATGGCTGCATGCCGCCCTGCATAGGAAACACCGTCAGCTCAAGCCGCTGCTGCTCGACCAGACCTTCCTGGCAGGGTTGGGTAACATCTATACCGATGAAGCCTTGCACATCGCACGGCTGCACCCATTGACTTCCTCCGATTCGGTAACGGCGGAACAAGCCGAAGCGCTGTACGCAGCGATCCACAGTGTCTTGCTTGAGGGTATCCGCCGTAACGGCGCCTCCTTCGACTGGGTCTATCGCGGTGGTGAGTTCCAGAATTATTTTCGAGTCTATGCACGGGAAGATGAGGAGTGTCCGGTCTGCGGCACAAGGATCGAAAGAATTCTTGTTGGCCAGAGAAGCACGCATTATTGTCCAAGGTGCCAGGCACCGCAACGCTCTTAGAGCGCAGGGCGTTTCTCCAGGATCAGGGATGAAACATGATGCAGCCCTGCAACTTCAGGCGAGTGCGGCACAAGTGAGGTAGCATATGGTTCAAATCACATATCTGGCGATCATCGGCATTGCCCTGGTTGCGATGTTTTTTGGCTATGCCTTTGGCCTGTTCGAGGGTCGCAACCAGGGATATAAGAAGCGCCAAAAAGAGGAGGCTGCTGAGCAGGCCAGCCGGCCAGCCGTCGAGCCGCCAGCGCCTGCACCCGAGCCGGTCACCGTCAAGGTGGATGACCCCGGTCTTATGCGCATCAAAAACGAAGGCGGCTATCTGGCCCTCGACCTGGACGGGACCCGCGTGGACACCACGTCCCTGACTGCAGACCAGCGCAAACGTCTGATCGAAATGCTGAACCTGATGCGCCCCTGGCTCGAAGGCAAACCTGTCGCTGCCCCGGTTCAAAGCCCCGCAGCGCCTGCAGGTCAGCCAGGCCCGATACCACAAGCTGCTTCGACGCCCCCGGCCCCGGTCACACCATCACCGGCCTTCCAGCCAGTCGCACCCCGGCCAGCTACCATTGCCAAGGAAGACAGGCCGATCGCCCCGGCAGGCAGCATCGTCACACAGATCGACACGATCCTGCAGTCACGCATTGCGGGTACTCCTATCGAGGAAAAGGGCGTATTCCTGTCGCAGTCGCCGGAAGGCGGGGTCATGGTGTATGTGGGTTTAACAAAATACCAGGGGATCGACGAAGTCCCCGACCCCGAGATCAAGGCCGCCATCCGCGCTGCGATCACCGAATGGGAAGATAGGTACACCCCGGGGCTGTAAACACATTTCAAAAAATTAGCGGCGGCTTGAAGCCGCCGTTTTTCTTGTGCAAGGTTGCCATACCTTTTAACGGGGCCGATAGCGCGCAATGAGAAGCGGACAATGGACCACGTCCGCCACCTCCGCCGTAACGTTGGGCGCATAATACTGCCGCAGGGTATTGGCGCTGTAGGAGGATCCCATGCAGACCATGTCGTACTCGCCCTCCTGCACTTCATTGACGATCTCCTCCACCACGATCCCCTGCCGGCCGATCACACGGGCGTTAAGCCCGGCATCCTGGGCCATCTCCAGGGCATGACGAAGACTCCGGCCGGGTAATGTATTGGTGTCAGCCAGATCCGTGATGTGACCGCGCACACCCCGCGTGGTGGGATAATCCAGGTCCGTCGGCGGGACGACGTGCAGGATGGTCACCTCAGATTGGTTGAAAGCCGCGATCTGCAGGGCAAGGTTTTCGGCTGCCTCTTCATATCCCAGCCCGCCGGCGCTGATCAGCACCTTCCTCAGCGGGAAACGCAGCTCAGGGACATACAGGATCGGCTCCCGGATCCTCTCCATCAGCGGGCGAATCGATTTCCCGACCAGCATCCGGCGGATTTTGGTGCGTCCTAGCCTGCTGACCACCGTAATGTAGTTCCCGCTATTTGCCTTTTCAGGGATGACATGTTCCGCATCCCCATTACGCACTTCGAGACTGTAGTCCAGCCCCTTTTCATCGAAAAAACCAACAGCCCGGGCAAAGACCTCCTCCAACGGATGATGATCGTCGATTGCCGCGGGATTGGGGACTTCGGTCACGCCGAGAAGCGTGATCTTCATCTTCAGGGATTCTGCCAGCCAGGCGCCATATTCGATCGCGAACCAGGTTCCCTTGTATCCGTTCGTGGCAATCAAAAGTTCTGAGTCCATCAAAATCTCCGTGGATCATAGAGGATCACGCCCAGGATTCCGGCGCCGATCAATACGTACTGGGGAGCCACGCCAAAATAGAGGGCGATAAATGACAGGCATGCCAGCAGCAAGGGCCGCCATCGAACCGCCCGGGTGGGGTTTGCCACTTTGAACAGCTGCCAGGCCACCAGCGCCAGCAGGACCACAATGGCCGGAGTCATCCCCTTGATGAAATTCTTCATCCATTCCTGCCCCTGGAAGCGGATCAGAATGGAGGCGACGGTCAGCATGATCACTGTAGGAGGGATGATGGCGCCGAGCAGCGCAGCCATGACCCCTGAAATCCCGCCGGCCGAATAACCGATGAACATCGCCAGCTTCAACGCTTCACTGCCCGGCACGAGATTGGAGAACCCTACCGCTTCCACGAACTGCGGCTCGGTCATGATCTTTCCCACACATTCCTTGTACAAAAGTCCCGTGGAGGTCGGCCCGGCTGTTGTCAGCAGGTTTACCTTCAGAAAGATCCAAAACAGGTTGAACCAGGTGCGGAGGCTGAGCGATTGGTTCATTTAAATATAAATGTACCGATCAGGCCGGCAGCCAGGATGACGAGGGGCGCGGGAATTTCGAGCAGATAGGCAAGCAGGCTTACAGCTCCGAGCCCGAGGATGATCCAGTCAAACTCTCCACCCGTGCCGTTTTTCAATACCTTCCACGAGACCGTGAGGATCAAAACCGCCACGGCCGGTGTCAGTCCCTCCACGAAGCGGCTCACCCAGGCCTCGCGCTGGATCCGGTGAAGGAGGGAGACCAGCGCGAACATCAGGATCGTGGGCGGGAGGATGGCGGCGAACAGGGACACCAGGCCGCCGGCCACGCCAGCAACGGTGTAACCGACAAACATTGCCAACTGCAAAGCATCGCTCCCCGGGAGCAGGGTCGCGAGCCCGACCGCCTGGACGAATTGATCCTCGGTGAGAAAGTGACCGACTGCTTCGTTATACAGGAGTCCGGTTGAGGCTGCGCCGGAGGTGCTGAGGAGGTTGATCTTGAGGAATACCCAGAAAAGTGTGAGGAGTTTTTCCACAGGCCGTCCTTTGGTTAGGCCCAATTTTACTGGGAAACAGGAAAAACAAAACAGGAGCGACATCAATCGCTCCTGCAACATTTACCAGCCGTTAAATTCTGTTTTGCCTAGGGCAGGAGTCCCCGGGCTTGAAAAGCTGCCAGGGCCGCATTGGCATCCGCCGTCCCATACAGGGATTGTGCTGCATCGACTGTGGCCTGGGCCGCGTCCGGCATGGAAGTGTCGGGGGCAAACTGGAACTGTGCCTCCAGAATGATGGTATCCGCCTTCACATGACCGAGCGAATTGCGGATATCCCACAGGGCCCGGGACCAGATCTGCCCGTCATAATGGACCTCGCCCTTCATATCCTGCGGATAATGGAGATCCTGGTCCACGCGACGCAGACAATGTGGAACGGTGGATGTATAGGAAACCGAGTCCCAGTCGGCGACACAGGCAGGATCAGGCGTGGGAGCGATCACATTCGAGACGGTAACCGCAAAGTAATCGCCGAAGCCTTCACCGATCGCGCCCGCCTCCTCAGAACCGCCAAAACCGAACGGGACCATCTGGGAATCCTGGATCGCATGGCCGTATTCGTGTAGGATCACTTCGGCATCCTCGGCGTCGTCCACGCCGCCCTTGCCGAAGCGCAGCACATCGTGTTTATCCCAGGAGTACGAATTATCGATGCCATACTGGTTGATGCGGATATCCTGTGACTCCTTGTTGATCGGGCGAAGCCTGGAACCAAAGCCAAGGCTTTGAATATATTTCTGTGCTTCGGTCACCCAGTAATAGGCCATCACCTGTTCGAAGCGATCGTCATCCCGGGTATAGATGAACGTGTTGGTTGCAGAGAAAGCCGGATTGCCGGTCTCGCCGCGAATGTTAGCCCAATCCCCTCGCAGATAGCCGCTGCCATCCAGGTTTGTAAGTGTGACGACCTGGTAGGCAGGCTGTAATGCCGGGTAGTTGGCATCCTTTTGATCGGTCAGAGATTGATTCTGCAGGTATGCAACCGGATTAGGAAGAAACACCTGCCCGGTACCGGTGGAAAACCCGGGTCCACCTTTTTCAGCCAGGGCAGTGCCGCTGATCAGGAGAAGTAGAACAAGTGCAACCAGGCCGGCCTTCACGAAAGAACGATGGTTCATAGCATGTCTCCTAGGATTATCACGCAAATATGCAGTCCCGGAGTTTGCCTGGAAGCGCTCTCCGGGATTTTTCCTTGTCGACAAA
This sequence comes from Bacteroidota bacterium, assembly GCA_050258995.1. GTDB lineage: Bacteria > Chloroflexota > Anaerolineae > Anaerolineales > Villigracilaceae > Defluviilinea. The sequence goes on along the minus strand of JBLMZU010000668.1, from coordinate 1,816 downwards.
AGTATAGGATGGGACTGGCAATTACGCAACAGCCCTTTGGTTAGAATTGGTTACAGCGATACCCCCGGATTCCTGCCATAGATTCTAAGGGATTTTAAGGAGATCCTCCAGCACTTTCTGGGACTCTTCGTCGATCACCTTGTGCTGGCTTTGCCCGTGCGAATCCATGGTGACGACCGCCGGGAATTTCTTCACCTCGATCATCCACATCGCCTCCGGGACGCCAAACTCCTCCAGCTTGTAGACGCCCAACACCCGCTGCACCGTCTGCGCCAGGAAGGAGGCTGCGCCGCCAATGGCATGGAAATACACGCCAGGCGTTTCCATACATCCCTTGAGCGTTTTGGCACCCATGCCGCCCTTGCCCATCACGCCCCGGATGTTGAAATGCTTCATCACATCGGCCTGGTACGGCTCCTCGCGCGTCGACGTCGTAGGACCTGCAGCGACAAATTTATACTGCCCGGTATCGAGTCCCGAAACCACGGGGCCGCAGTGATAGAGCACGCCCTGGTCGAAATATTTTTTGATTTCTTCATATACTTCCAGGTCATTCCCCTGTGGCTGGCGCGTCCTTGTGATGAAGGTCTCGCTCATCCACTTATGGACTGCATCCCGGCCCGTGACCATGATCCCGGTGAGCTCCACGGGATCGCCGACGTGCAGACTGCGGATGGTCTCTTCGCTGATAGGTATGCTGATTTCGCGCATGATAAATCCTTTTCCACCACCAAGGACACGGAGGGTCACAAAGTTTTTCCTTCGTGCTCCCTTGTGACCCTTCGTGGTGAATTAATCGTATTCCACTTCCTCGCCGCGCACCACCATCTTCCGCCGGCGATAGGCCCAGCACATGTAGGACACCGACACAAAATAGGAAGCGGGCAGGCGGTGCATGCCAGTGATCTTCGTATCCAGGACGGTCGTCTTCCCGCCAAACCCCATGGGGCCAATTCCCATCTCGTTGGCCTCCCGGGTCAGGCGCTCCTCGAGATCGGCGATCTTCGGGTCCTCGTTGCGGGTGCCCATCTTACTGAACAGCACCTCCTTCGACTTGACATAGGAAGAGCCGCGGTCCCCGCCGATGGACACGCCCAGGATGCCCGGCGCGCAGCCCTGGCCCTGCGCCTTCTGGACGGCATCCAGCACCACCTTGCGGACCCCGGCCAAATCACGCCCGGCACCCAGCTTGCTATTGGGCAATGAATATTGGGCGCCCACGTTCTCACACCCGCCGCCCTTGAGCATCAGCTCGATGACCAGCGGCTGGTCGGCGTCCACTTCCTCGAAATGGATGTAGGGGAAGTCGTCCCCGCCCAGGTTGTTGCCTGAGTTCTTATCGTAGATCGCGTCCACGGCGTTCGGGCGCATGTAGGACTTTTTGGTGGCCTCCACCATCGCCGCCCGGACCTGCTCGCGCAGCTTGCGCGTGCTCCAGCCTTCCGGATAATGGATGTAGAAGATCGGCGTCCCCGTGTCCTGGCAGATTGGCGTGGAGTTGGCCCGCGAGAGCTCGATATTCTTGAGGATCGTCTCCAGGGCGCCGCGCGCCGCCGAACCCGGCTCCTCCTTTTCGATGGATGCCCGCAAGCGCTCCTCCACATCCTTCGGCAGGCTGGAAGAGGTACGGCGGATCAGTTCAAGGATCTCATTGGTGATGTCGTGCATAAGCTGCCTCCGTTTCGCTTAATGATACTCCGTTTCAATTCTTTTAAGAGGAAGAAATTGCTTTTGCCCTCATGACATGCCTGTTCACTCCGCCAAAGCGGTACTTGTAATCCTCGTCCCCGCGCATAAAGTCAAATTCGGAGCGCCC
>JBLMZU010000667.1:0-10687 GCA_050258995.1 Bacteroidota bacterium | reverse complement strand
TAAGCCTTTCCTTGATCTGGCCCGCTGACGGGAAGGAGGATCCGGGGAACAGATCAAAATCTGTTTCACTATAGCCATATTCCAGCAAAATGGATTTGAGGGTCAAGCGGTCAGTGGGATGATCCTGCCCCACATAATAATTATAAAGATTGGGCTGTTTTTTCTGCCAGTGAGTCAACATCGTGAAAATGGAAAATCCATCGCCGGCCTGTTGGGTATCCGACGCAATTCCATAGGCCTCCCGCAGCGTCGCCTGATCTGGTCCATTTTTTGCATAATCGCGGGCACAATTCAGCGACTGCGTCAGGATGTAGGCAACAGAGAATTCACCACATAACTCGTGCTTTTCCTGGCCATTTACAAGGATGTACTGTGCAGCCCGGCTGGGGTCTTTTACCTGCTGGCCCTGTACCAGATTTGCTGCCCCGGCCTGTGATTGCTCCTGAACTTCATCGGTCGGGGAAGGAATACTCCTTTTCCTCCTGACCCAGGAGCCGACCAGGCTCGGTCCGGTAACCGACTTGAAAAATTCCCGGTAGGAATAGGTTTCCAGCCGGTTGGAAAACGGATTATAGACCTGCACCCGCGTCCCCTTTGAAGAAACGGAGTTGACCACCACCCAGTGATCGATCTCGTTAACATCGCTTCCCTGTTTGGGCACCAGCATCCCATATTTTGCCTTGTTGATCTTCACAAGTGCGATTAACAAATGGGTGTTCAGCATCGCCGCCATTTGCCCGGCATCAACAGAAGTGAAACCCTTAACATCATCGCTGACTGTTGTATCCAGGTTGTAACCATAGGCCTTAAGGATCGACTTTAGATCTTCTATCCCTGTCGGCTTGTCCATCCCTACATAATTGTTGTAGCGCTGTACGTTTTCGGAGCCCTTCCAGGTATTCAGGACTTTTCCAAGATCGTCTCCAACGACAAATGCCACACATAGCTCCCCACACATGTTAAATTTTGCTTTGCCATCCCAGATCATATATTGCTGGGCATCATAAGGACTTGGTGTCTGGTTTGGGATCGAAACCTGATAATCTGATTCCTGGTTGTAATTATCCAGATAGAGCTCATCCACCCAGCCTGCGTTACCATCCCCATCGATCAGAGACCAGGACCTGCCCAGGTTATCCCCAGGGACATTTTTAACCCCTCCCTGTTTGATGGTAACAATCCTGCCGGCTACAAGAGGGCTAACCTTCGCATCGATCGAAGAAAAGACGCTGGTCTGTTTATAGCACCACTTTTGTTTTCCGGCCCATGGGTCAGGTGTGACATCGGGGCCGATTGCCGAAAAATTAGGGCTGCCTGCCTGGGAGGAAAAGCTTCCACCCGGGACGTGTCCGGATTTTATCGGGTTGGCTGCACCTGCAGGAGCATTCTGGTTTAAATCATTTTTCTCATTTTGGAACATTTTATTTACCTCCTATAAGTCAAACGTTCTCCGCCACTATTCAATCAATCTGACAATATTCATTGTATAACGAATAAATACCGGGTAACTTAATTTTTCCTAATAGCCCCCCTTTTGTGACTACTTCCCCCATCTCGGCTGCCAATCAGATGACGGGTCATCTGTCAGGCGCGTCAGTCCCCTTCCATCCGGGTGGATGATGTAGATCTCGTTGTTGCCATCCCGGAAGGATGTGAAAGCGATCCAGTTGCCGTCGGGTGACCAGCTCGGGCCAAGATTATCCCCGCCGCTGGTCAGCCTTGTGATCTCCTTCGTATTCACATCCACGATATAGATGTTGTGGTCCCCCTCCGGGCCGCGATAAAAGGCGATCTTCGTTCCATCCGGTGACCAGCTACTGCGACCGCCCATATTGTTCAGGTCTGTCAGCTGGTCGACCTCCGAGCCATCGGAGTCCATCACGTAGAGCTGGCGGCTGCCGCTCCGGGAGGAGGCGAAGGAGATCCTCATTCCATCCGGCGACCAGGTCGGGTCGATGTCATCCTTGGTGCTGATCGCATGGGCATTCTTGCCATCGGTACGCACCACCCAGATGCCGTTACCGTTGTTCGTGAATACAATCCGCTTGCCATTGGGGGAAAGCTCCGGAGCATACAGGGTGCCGATTCCCTTGGTCATTTGCTTTATGCCCTTCCCATTCGTATTCATGGAGTAAATGTCAAAATTACCGTTTTGGCGGGAGACAAAATAGATCGTGTCGCCATCGGGCGAGAGGGAGGGATAAAAGGTCGTTGCCTGGAAATGGGTAAGCTGCCTGCGCCCGCTGCCATCCGCGTTCATCAGACAGATCTGGTCGATCTGCTGGACGTAGCAGGTAAAGACGATCTTGCCGGTGGGAGAGGAATTATTAGACCCTGGCTGTGGCCCAGCAGTTACAACGGCAACTTCCGGTGTGGACCGCGTGGGGACGAAGGTCGGTGTTTCCAGCGGGGAAAGAGTCGCCGTGAGCGAGTCTGGAGTCACCGTGGAAAAAACGGTCGTCCCAGGCAACGTCTGGGTGGCGGCCGGGCGCTGGCTGGGAGGGTTCCGGAAGGTATAGATAAAGCCAAATGCCAGGCAGCAAAGCCCAACGATCCCACACCCCAGTCCGGCGATCAGGAATCTGTCAAGTTTCTGAAAATATTCCTTCGATGAGTCCATGGTTATCCCTGTACACTCTAGGACGAGGGAAGCCGGATGCCTGTTATTGCCAGTTCCTGGCAGCCTGTGGACGGAAGGGACCGTCCACCATTCATTTTGTCGAGGGCAATCCGCACCTCTAATTGGGGATATCAGATGTTCGATGCAGGACCTTCTCCCAATCGAGCATATCCTTCAGGCTCTCCTCCGGGACGCTGGCTTCCGGCACATATCCCAGGAACGCAGGGTAGTAATTGTCTTCGCCTCTGTCGAAGAGCAGCTCATCCAGGGTATGTTTGAATACCCCGATGGCGGAGCGGCTCGGATCGTCGGTCGGCAGGGCGGTCTCAAAGGTGAGCACCACGGTACCGTTGGCAGTTTCAGCCACCTCCGCGACGGTCGCTTCATGCATCCACCGCAGCCACTCCGTCTGGCGGACGGGAGCACCTTTTTCACCAGTCGTCATGCGAGTACGGGTAACCGGGCCGCCCCGGTTGTAGGACCATGGAGTGTTACCGGGCATCACTTCCTTCCTGGGGAAATCGGCCGGCAAAATCCCAAAGTGACCTTTTTTGGTGCTGATGTGTTCCGCCACCTGCCAGGGATTGGGCTCCTTGCTGACAAAACGCAGCCACAGGATGCTCGCACCAACCTTGAACAGGGGTTTGTCCTCCGGCTTTACCGGCTTCTCAAAATAGGCCTGGGGATTGGCGTTCTCCTGGCGCTGGTACCACTTCGGCTTGGCGGTCAGGCCCCCGTCCGGGCTCTGGCCGCGCAGGTGCTGGATGTGTTCGGCCACCTCGTTGCAGACGGCGCGTGTAACGATCAGCTTTTTGGTAAGGTCGTGCTCCTCGCGCCAGCCGGTCACATATTTATTTTTCCATTCGTTCAAGATCTGGCGCAGCTCCGCATCGTGGCTGTTATATGTCTGTCCCACCGCCGGGGTGACTGGCTTTTCCCAATCCTTATCGGTGACCTGGTTCATGCGCAGATCGGGCGAGAGCCGGACGATGTCCTTCCACATCCAGTCGGGGAGCTTGTCCTTGAAGGACAGCAGCTCGACGTAGACATCCTCATCCTGCATCTTCCCCACTTCGTAGTTGATCTCCTCGGTCCGCAGGTCGATCAGGGCATTGCGCTGGGTGGAGGTGCTGTTGATCTTAACAGCGCGCTTGAGCTGCTTGAGAGGCTCGTCGACCTGCTCCTTCAGCTTAAAATCGATCGTGCGCGGCAGCTCGGGCACTCCCGGGCCGACACCGGCGGCTGCCACCTGGGATGGCTCATAGTTTTCGATCGCGTCCTGGCAAAATTCCTCGATCTCATCGCCGGCCTTGTTCTTCAATTCCTCCGTCACGGCCTGGATCTTCAGACTGGCCAGCAAATTTTTGGGGTCGGCCCAGGAGCCGTGTGCGCTGGCATAGCGCATCCCGGAGAAGTGGATGACCATATACTGCAGCCACCTGGGATACCGGCTGGGTTTGTTCCGGAACTCATTGACGACGCGCTGCAGGAGCTGGTAATGGTCCTCCTGCTCCAGGCAGGCCTTATACTCTTCGATCTTGAGCTGCACAATATCCCTGCGGGTGACCGGCTCGTCCGGGACCGGGGCATACTCCGCCAGGCGTTTTTCCTCCGTGACGATCAGGAAATCATCATAGGAATCGATCTCCGCCTGCAGGGTCTGGGCGTCCTTTTGGAGCTGCGCCAGCCTGGCAGTGATGGCGGCCAGCTCCTTCTCCTTTGCCTGGATCAACCGGTCCGTCTCGTCCTTCGGCCGGCCGGCAGCCTCAAGCACGGTCTGGAAGTCGACCAACCGGTCCATTTCCTCGGCGACGGCTTTCAAGCCCACATCCCGCAGGTTATCGCGGCGGGCCTGGCGTTCTGCCTTGTATTTCCACGTGTCGCCCATATTGCGGAGATCGGCATCCAGTTTCAAGATTTCCTTTTCAAGGCTCCTTTGATACTGCCCGACGTTGTAAATCGTTGTTTTGAGGACGTTCAAGCGCATGGGAACGCTTTTATCCAGGGGAATGGTTTTATACCCACTGAGCTGGTCCATCAGGCTTTTGCGAAATCCAGCCAGCGAGTCGACCACATCCTTGCTTGCCAGGGGGAACTTTGTGCGGATCTGCGCCGGGACATCCGGGACGCCAAAATAGGATTTAACGGAAGCAGCATCCGGTGGGGATTTGAGCCGGATCAGGTCGCTTGAAGATTTCCTCTGCAGGCTTGTCTGCACGTCCATCTCCTTCCGGGCTGCCTCCAGTTTCTTTTCGGATTCGACCACTTTCCTGCCTGTCTCCTCGACCTTTTTGGCAAGCGCCAGTTTGCGTTTTTCGATCCTGCTTAAGGCAGCAAAGTATTTATTCAGGCGCTTTGTCTCCTCTTCCAGCATCGGCGTGGCCTTCTCCATGGCCTCCAGTTCCGCCTGCTCGGCAGGGACATTGGGATGATTGTTACTCTTCATCACGAATACGCGGCGCTGCTTCGAGGCGACCTGTTTCTGGTAATCCTTGCAGGTCTGCAGCCAGGCCAGGATCTGCTGGGACACAAAATAGCTCTCGCTGCGTGGGTTCGTAAATCCGGGCACGTAGGTCTTGAAGGTGACATGCAGCCTGTTGATCTTGTCCAGGGCAACGACATTGAGCGGGGCGAATTCCGGTACGAACTCGGTGCTGACATCGGCCTTCAGGTAATAATTTCTTAACCTATAGTATTCGCTTACTGCATTCTGGACGGCCAGCCTTTTCTGGTCATGGTAGGCCTGGATCTCTGCGGTAATATCCCGGTTCTGATATTCCGACCACAGCTCGATCTCCCTGTAATAGACAAGGAAATCGATAAGCTTTACCTCCCGCCTGGGATAGATTATCTCACGTAAAAATTTATTCTGCCACTGGAAATAGAACTCTTCTGCCATGGTCTCTCCTACCGCTCTGCAAAGGTTGGCTTGATTTTATTCCAAGGTGCGGCAATCGTAGAGGGTTTTACAAGGTATGTGGAAAAATTTCACAGAATAAAAAGTCCCCGAAGATGCGTGATCTTCGGGGACCTGTCATCTATATTGGATCATGAAACAACGTACAACATCATGCCCCTGCCAGTCTACGGGAACGCTGTATCCGTGGGCGGCACATCCGTGATGATTTGCATGGGCGCCGGCGTATCTGTGGGCGGAGGTTCTAACGTATCGGTCGGATATGGTGTACTGGTCGGTGGTGGTGGCGCGACCGTATCGGTTGGATAGGGCGTGCTGGTCGGTGGTACGGCCGTATCGGTCGGATATGGTGTAAAGGTCGGTACAGACGTGACCGTGGATGTTGGAAGCGGCGTCCGGGTCGGCACGATCGTGGCTGTGCGGGTTGGAAGCGGTGTCCGGGTGGGCAGCGACGTAGCCGAACTGGTTGGATACAGCATGGTGGGCACCGAGGTGGCCGTATAATCTGGGACGGAAGTATTGGTGGGAAGGAATGTCGATGAAGCCTGGATGATCACTGGGATCTGGGTACTGTCAGGATTTAAGGAGCTGGCAGCCGCGGAGGGACCTGTGTCGCCAGGACCTGTGTCGCCAGGCTTGTCATCATCCCTGGAGTGATGCTCTGGAGCATTTGCAAGCACGGGCGGCTGCACCATGAAAGCCTCCACCTCGTCGATGGTGGTGCCCTTATTCTGGAAGGTGATCTTGATATAGCGGGCCGCATGCGCCGTAAACTGAGCGGTTACCGTCTCAGCGCCGGCAATTGTCCCCTGGAACCCGGCTACTTTCGAATCATAGATCACCTTATATTCCTGATCGTCATTGCTGTTATTCCCATCGGCATAGACGTTGTCAGACAGGGCAACTGCGATGATAAACCGGCCGGGATTCCCGCCTTTCAGTTTTCCCAGGCGATCCTTTCCAAATTTGACTGTATTGATCGGGGTGACTTTGCCCAGGTCGATCTTGATCCAGCTGTTCCTGCTGTCGCTGGTCCAGCTTGCCCCCGGGCCATACATGCCGTCATTGACATGAGAAGCCTGATGAAGTGAGCCATTCCCGGGAGCAGTGTCCTTTGCCACGGCTGGGCGGGCTGCGCCGTTGCCAACAAACGTCAGGTCATCCTCCCGCTTGAACTCCCCGGCCAGGCATAACGGCGGCTGGTATCCCGGCTTGCAGATGATCCGCACCTCCCTCGTATCTGTCGTTAAGATCTGGGCTGATTTCACAATTCCATGCGAGGTGTGGAAGATGTTGGTAACCGGAGTCTGGTTTTCGTAGAAAAGGAGCCCGGCGGCGGCGGCCAGCGCAAAACTGAACGCCATAAGGGACGCGGGAACATACTTCCGAAACGACCCCCAGGAAGGATCGGATAGCACCGGCACGCTTCTTTGCAGGGAGGTCCATAGGGAAGCCCAGAAGCTGACCCAGTTCATCCAGGCAACCTGGCGCCGGTAGGCCGCCCGTCTGGCAGACAATAATCGAGGAGGGTAACTTTCCGGAATCGATCGAACGCGGTCCAATAAATCAATAACGGCTTGATCTTTTACAGAAGACGGTTCCTCTATGACTGCCGGTGTGCGTTGGGCCAATTCCTCCATAAAGGCCGCCCGCCTGGCCGACAACAGATCCTCAGGATAATCAACCCCCGAAGCTTCCATGTCCTGTAGTATTTTGAGGAGTTTTTGATCCTTTGGAGAGGACGAAGGTTTCATGTAGCTCCTTTGGTACCCAATGCCTTTCGTAAGGCGGCAATTGCCCGGTTTTGGATCACCTTGACATTGCTGATGCTTTTTCCAACGATCAGGGCAGTTTCCTTGACGCTAAACCCCTCCAGGAAACGTAGGATGATCACGTGCCGCTGATCCTCACTCAGGTTGTTCCTGATCGCCTGCTCCATGATCTTAAACATGGCACGGTCCTCCACGCTGAGGTGCATGGAGTTTGCATTTTGCGGCAGGAGATCCGCTGCATCCAGCGGTGCCGAGCGATTGGCAAAACGTGCTTCATCGACGACAAGATGGTAGGCAATTTCATACAGGTAGGAGCGTAAATTGGTGCTGGGACCCCGGCCTGCAGAGAGATGATCCAGAAGCTTGGCAAAGACATCCCCCACGATGTTATCTGCCATGAGCGCATCGTTGCAGAGGCGGTAGGCATAGTTATACAGGGCAGGCGCGTACGTGTCAAAGATCCGCACCAGCGATTCCCGGTCCATTTGCTTTGCTGCATCCAGGAGGGTCGCGTCATTATCCCACGAGACGGGTGGAAACAAGGAGATTGTCTTATAAGAAATAGCCATACGCCACACTCAATTCAAAAAGAAGATCGTCTATCAAAACACTAAGACCTGCCGGGGACAGAACGTAACTACGATGCAATGACGGTGGGATGGAATGCATTTAGCGCCCGCAGTATTGATCCACCTTGAATGAGGGCGCTTTGCATTTTTGTTAGGTCGATTAAATTATAGCACTGATTGGAGGCAGGGGAATAGTCAAAAAAGGGGAACATGCAAATTGGAATTTATGATATACGCCATCGAAATATCCCATCACTTGAATCTCATAAAAAAGTCCCTGTGGAATCGCTTTTCCACAGGGACTTTCCCGTCCTACGGCTCAGATATTTCTACACTACACAACCACATTGACCAGCCGTCTGTTGGCCACAATGACCTTGCGCGGCTCCCGACCCTCCAGATATTTCTGTACCTGTTCGCTTGCCAGAGCGGCAGCCTTGATCGCATCCTCGTCCGCCTGGGCGGGGACGACAACCCGGTCACGGACCTTGCCGTTGACCTGGACCGGGATCTCGATGCTGTCCTCGCGGGCGGCCTCTTCGTCCACCTGCGGCCAGGGCTGCTGATGGACGGAGTAAGGCTTGCCCAGGTGGGACGTCCACAGCTCCTCGGCGATGTGCGGCGCGATCGGAGCCAGCATACGCAGATATACATCCTGCGCCTCGTCCCATTCCTTGCTCCCCACCGCGCCTGCTTCACGTGCCTTGTACATTTCGTTAATCAGTTCCATCAGCCCTGAGATGATCGTGTTGAACTCGAAGCTCTCGAAGTCATGGGTCACCTTGCGCAGCGTCTGGTGGACGCGGCGGCGCAGAGTCCGGCGGGTCTCCTGGCTGGGAGAACCGGGCTGCGTCTGATCCGTGAACAGGGCCCAGATGCGTCGGATCCAGCGGGCAGAGCCCTCGATACCCTGGGAATCCCATGGCGCGCCCATTTCCCACCGGGCAAAGAACATCAGGTAGGCGCGCACCGTGTCGGCGCCATAGCGGCTCACAAGCGCATCCGGTGCGATGACATTGCCGCGGCTCTTGGACATCTTTTCGTTGTCCTCGCCCAGCACCATGCCCTGGTTGCGCAGTTGGATCATCGGCTCGTTACCTTCGGCAATGCCAGCATCCCGCAGCGCCTTGTGGAAGAAACGGGTGTACAGCAGGTGCATGGTGGCATGCTCGATGCCGCCGGTATAGGTGTCCACCGGCATCCAGTAGTTGTACTCGGCCTCGTCAAACGGACCCTTGTCATAGCGCGGCGACAGATAGCGCAGGTGGTACCACGACGAGCACATGAATGTGTCCATGGTATCGGTCTCGCGTGTGGCCGGACCGCCGCAGACAGGGCAGGTGGTGTTCTTCCAGGTGGGATGCAGCTTCAAAGGCGACTCGCCTGTTGGCTTCCACTCCACGTCCTCAGGCAACGTGACCGGCAGTTGCTCGTCAGGTACCGGGTTCCAGCCATGGACCTCGCAATACACCATCGGGATCGGCGCGCCCCAGTAGCGCTGGCGTGAGATCAGCCAGTCGCGATAGCGGTAGTTGACCGACTCCTTGCCAATCCCTTTTTGCTCGAGGTAATCGATGACCTGGCTGATGCCTGGATTCTTGCGGCCCTTCTCAGTATTAACGTCTGTCCCATTAAACGGACCGGAGTTGATCATGACGCCTTCGCCCACATACGCAGCGTCCATGGTGTCTCCGTCCAATTCGACGCCGGTCGGCTGGATCACCGGGACGATCTTCAATCCGTACTTGCGGGCAAACGCACAGTCACGCTCATCGTGCGCCGGGACGGCCATGATCGCGCCGGTGCCATACGACATCAGCACGTAATCGGCGATCCAGATCGGGATACGCTCGCCGTTGACCGGGTTGATGGCATAGCCCCCGGTGAAGACACCGGTCTTCTCCTTATCCGCCGCGCCGCGCTGGATATCGGACTGCCGCGCCGCCTGCAGCTTGTACTCTTCGACCGCGGCCCGATTCTCCGGTGTGGTGATCTCATCCACCAGTGGATGCTCGGGAGAGAAGACCATGAAGGTCGCGCCCCACAGCGTGTCAGGGCGGGTGGTGAAGATCTCGACGTCGTGGCCGCCCTTCTCTGTCTTGAAGATCACCGAAGCGCCTTCGCTGCGGTCGATCCAGTTGGTCTGCAGGGTTCGGACGCGCTCGGGCCAGTCGATGCCGTCGAAGCTCAGCAGCTCATCGGCGTATTGGGTGGTTTTGAAGAACCACTGGTCCAGGTCCTTCTTGATGACCGGCGTGCCGCAGCGCTCGCAGTGACGGTCCTCGCCCCAGACCTGCTCGCGGGCCAGGGTCGTGTTGCAGTTCGGGCACCAGTCCACGGGTGACATCTTACGATAGGCCAGTCCCATCTTGTACAGCTGGATGAAGAACCACTCGGTCCACTTGTAATATTCGGGCGAGGCAGAGACCACTTCCCGCTCCCAGTCGAACATGGCGCCCATGGTTTTCATCTGTTTACGCATACGCTCGATATTCTCGAAGGTGCGCTTCATCGGGTGGATGCCTTCCTTGATGGCGGCATTCTCCGCCGGCAAGCCGAACGCGTCGAAACCCATCGGGAACAACACGTTATAACCGCGCATCCTCATAAAACGCGCCCGCGCGTCGGAGGGTGTCATGGCATACCAGTGACCGATGTGTAGGTCCCCGCTGGGATAGGGCAGCATGGTCAGCGCATAATGTTTAGGCCGGGTCTCGTCGATTACCGACCGGTACAGCTTGTCGGCCTCCCACTTCGCCTGCCACCTGCTCTCCAGGGCCTTCGGGTTGTAGGAGATATCTCTTGCATC
>JBLMZU010000666.1:0-14780 GCA_050258995.1 Bacteroidota bacterium | reverse complement strand
GTTCCTGATAGGGAGAGATCAAATCTTCGGGCAGCAGGCTGACACTGCTTGCCAGGCCATCAAGATTCTTGATCTCCCTTACTTTTTCCTGAACGATTAAGATCGCCCGGATGCTGTCATTCACAATGCGGGTCATCGCCTTCTCATTCAGATAATGATAGGGAATGCTCAGAAACCAGTGATCCTCCTGCTCGCTGTAGAACCTGCGGATGTGGTCGTACTGGTGGTACAGGGCTTTCTCCTGGACGAAAGGCAGGTAGGAGCGTGGATAGCTCTGGGTCACGATCACGCGCCAGAAAATATGGCTGGGATGGTCCCGTACATATAGCTGGTCGAGCCCATACCAGTCATCTTTTACCAGGCTGACGGCCTGTCTTTTGTCTTTTTCGAACAAATCCCGGAACTGTGCTTTTGTGGCGGCAACGATCCGTTGCGCCCACAGGATGTCGCAGATCAGGTGGAAGAAATATCCCAGGCGAAAGCTGTACAGCTTGATATCGTCTTCCGGCTGAATGCCGGCCAGATACTGCCGGTAATAAACAAGGTCATGGATGGCACTTTCCTCCTCTCCGCTTTGCAGGAAGTGCGTCACCTCCTTGGGCGGGTCGAACTTTGACCAATCGGCGTTGGGAATTCCTGAGTCGGGCGAGAGATTGCCAAAGGCGAACGTATTCTCATCCAGCCCGGGCAGGTGCTCCAACAACTTTTCTGCTACGCGTAAATGTGTGATCCAGGTGCCCAAAGTTCCCTCCGCGCCTTATGGTCGGCTCGACATTGTCATTTGTGCTTCCTGCTCTCAAGATAATTCGCCAGGGCAGCCCAGAGCAACGCCAGACCGATCAACAGATACACCACGGCCTGCAGTCCCAGCCATTGGAGTTGGGAAATGCCAAAACCGGCGAACAGGATTCCGACGACACCATAAAAGATTGTATTCCGCAGATAATCTGACCGAACGCGCCTGGACTGCAAAATATTTCTTTGCATCAGCTCTTCCATCGAATGGACGTGATCTTCGTGCAGGCCTCTACAGGCAAGCGAATCGCCGGCCGGCGCGGCACAGGCTGAACATAAACCGCGCTGGCAGTATTTACACAGACCCACGGCGGGCCGGTCGGGATGATAAAAGCAGACCACACTCACTCCCCCAGGATCTGCACCACGAGCTGTCGCTGGCGCGGGCGGACGTCAAAATCCAAGTAGATGACCTGCTGCCAGGTGCCCAGAGTCAGCCTGGCGTCCACGAAAGGGATCGTCAGGGAGGGCCCAAGCAGGGCGGCGCGGATATGGCTGTGCCCGTTGCCATCCTGCCAGCGGGCATTATGGGCGTATTCCCGGTTCTCGGGAACGAGCTCGTCGAAAAGTCTGCGCAGGTCGCTCAAAGCGCCACTCTCATATTCGATGGTCGTCAGAGCACTGGTCGCGGAGGGACAGAAGACAGTAACGATGCCGTCTTTAAAACCGCTGCGGGCGACATGGTTTGAGATCTGATCGGTAATATCCTGGATGTCCGCGCTGCCTTTGGTCTTCAGGGAAATTGATCCGGTATGGACGCCCATGGACTACTCTGCCTTCTCGATTGGATGGCGCAGCACGGTCTTGAGCTTCGCCGGGTCAGCCTTGCGCGGATCACCAAGATAGATCTCGTGATGCTTGCCGCCCAGGCCGACACAATCACGATAACCGCTTTCGAGGGCGAAGAGGTGCATTCGCTCGACCGTGGCGGGCTCGGTCGCATACGGACCGATATGCATCGTCTGCATGCAGTACCCCTCCTCAAATTCAATGAGTCGCAGCTTCGCCAGTGTAGGGGAATCGCCTTTTTTCCTGCGGACCTGTTCCAGCCCTTCGTCAAAGATCTCCTTTGTGATGACCTCCGGTTGCAGGATCATCAGGGTGTAAAACCAGTTGTCCTTGATGGCGATATCAAAGATGCCATCCTCTACCCACCACAATCCCTCCAGGGCCATGACCGGGTAATCGATCGCACCAGCCTTGCGTTTCTTAAGCATGAATTTGAGCGTGTATGAAATGCTGTACAGTGCCTGTGTTGCATCGGCGAAGGAGGGTGATTTGCCCGGTTCCGATCCCTTTTCGATGGCACCGTCGATCATGGCAAACTGCAGGCGTGGTACCTGTACGATTTCCACCTTCTTTGCGGAAGGCTGGTAGAGAGACTTGTATTGTTTCTTGAGGTCCAGTGTTTTCATACGGTTTCCCTTTCTAGCTGCCAGTTCGGGTCAATTTGCCCGGTTTAAAATTCTTTGAGCAAAAAAGGTCAATCCCCTTGAAGGAATTTTCTTTTGACTGAAATCCCAATCCTTCCATGCCAGCCAGACGGACTCTGGCGTGTAGTGCCCGTTTCCATCTGCCTTGGATTGGATGATGTTTACCATTTCTTTGAAGCGTCGATCCTGCCTTGCCCACTCAAAATGGGAAAGTACGTCCACTACATGCAGGATGTCGTACCAGAACATGGGCGCCTTGAGCTTGCGGAAATCTGTGCCCATGAAGAACATATAGGGATGTTCCTGCATGCTCCTCTCCCAAAGAGAAAGCAGGGTTTCCACTCCAATTTTGGCCGGGCTACTGTCCTGGAACGTAGGTAGATGAGCCAGGGCTTTCAACATCACTAATGTGGCGTAAGGACAGGGATCAGCCTTTCGGCCGGGACCTCGAAATTTTCCCAGCTCCGGTGAAACGGCACACGGCCAGCCATTTTCGCGCACCAGCCTTTCCAGATATTGAATCGCGGTTTGCACCCGCGGGGAGTCGCCCATTCCCATCCGCACCAGGGATGCCAGGGTCACGGGGGCATCGCACAAAGCCCAGGCCCATGTGTCCTCGCCGCTCCCACCGAAGTGTTGAGGCACGTTGGTAGGTAGTTGAAAAGGACCTTGCACCGACTGGTGTTCCATGACTTTGCGCACGATCTTATTGATGGACGGGTCATGAATGGTAAATCCTAATTCGGCCGCAAAAGATAACTTGTGAAAAGATTGGCTGGCAGAGCGGTGGCTGTTGAGCACCTCGCCAGGCCAGTCCATCAGCTCGGCAAGCAAAGCTTTGACCTTTGGGTCGGCCAGCATTTTTTTGCGGGCGGCGATCACCAATGGGTCCGTGGCAGGTTGTTTCAGCACGTCCAGGCGCGTTCGATATTCCACCCACGGTTCACCCTGTAATAGCCATTCGATGGTTGTGTTGTTCATATGTTTTCCTGTTTCTCAGAACCCTGTGAGTCCGATCTATTCACCTTTATGAATCACATCCCTCCCATATTTTTCGTTTAACGTATCCATCGCCTGCTGCAGGCGGCGTGCCCTATCCACGTCCATATCCCACAGGCCGAGCTGGCGGATGGGTGCACCCAGTCCGCTGACACCCACGCCGATCAGGCGTACGGCCTCGTTCGGCTTGCGAACGGTGCGCAGGAGCTCCAGCGCAGTTCTTATGATGATATCGTCCTGGTCGGTGGGATCATTCAAGGTGGTCTGGCGCGTCAGGGTGGTAAAGTCGGGCCAGCGGATCTTGAGCTTGATCGTCCTGCCGGCCAGGTTGTTTTTACGCAGCTGCCGCGCAACTTCTGTGGACTGTTCCCGCACGGTTTGCTCCAGGACCTTGTCGTCGCGTACATCCTTTGAGAACGTGACTTCCTGGCTGATGGACTTGGTTTCGCGCTCGGTGACGATGGGACGGTCGTCGATCCCCTTGGAGTGTCTGGCCAGGTCGCGGCCGTTCTCTCCGAACAGGCGGATCAGCTCACTTTCCGGCCATTTGGCGAGCTCGCCGATCGTGTGGATTCCCAGTTCTGTGAGCCGGGCGGAAGTCTTTGGACCGACACCCCACAGCATATCCACAGGCAGGGGATCGAGGAAGGCCGCCTCCTCGCCGAAGCCGACAATGGTCAGCGCGTTGGGAGGCTCGACGAGCCCTTCAGCCTTGATCCGTTGCAGGGCGAGCGACTTCCCGACCTCGGTGGCAAGCTTGGCCAGCAGCTTGTTGGGAGCTACCCCGATGGAGCAGGGGAGATGCAGCTCGTCACGGATGCGGGCTTGAAGTCCGCGCCCGAAGCGCTCGGGGGACTCCTGAATGTCTGAGACATCCAGAAAAGCCTCGTCGATCGAGATCTGTTCCACGAGTGGGGTCTGTTGATGCAGGATTCCCATCACCTGGCGCGACACATCACCATACAGGTGATGCCGTGAAGGAACGATGATCAGCCCCCGGCAGAGCTGGAGTGCCTTTCCCATCGGCATTGCCGAGCGGACGCCCATCCGTCGCGCCCCGTAGGAGCAGGAGGCGACCACGCCGCGCTCCTCCGGCCTGCCGCCCACGGCAAATGCCTTGCCGCGCAGCGATGGATTCTGGTTCTCCTCGACGGCGCAGAAAAAGGCATCCAGGTCAATATGCAGGATCTTACGCGGCATGGCTCCATTATAAGTAAAAAGAGTCACCTCGCAGATATTGAACAATCCTTAAAGAAAAGTTATACTAGAGGCGTATAGTCATTCCTGACTCGAACGATAAGAAATGACTGCAGACCCGGATGTCAATTTGGAACCTTTTTGCCCACTTTTACGTTCCAAATGATTGGATGTAATGGAGGAGGCTGTTATGAAATCGCGAACAAAAGTAGCTTCGATCATGTTGCTCTGTGCGCTGATGTTATCGCTCGTACCCGCGGCGGTACCTCAGTCGCAGGCATCGGCAGCAAACCAGGCGTATTGTGATTGGGCGCAGTTTATTGCCGATGTGACGATCCCTGATGGCACCCAGGTCCAGCCAGGGGCAACCTTTACCAAGACCTGGCGTCTGAAGAACATCGGTTATTGCACCTGGACGACGTCCTATACCATGGTGTATGACAGCGGCACGCAGATGGGGAATACGGTTTCTGTAAACCTGCCGAACAATATTGCCCCCGGTCAAACCGTCGATGTCAGTGTGAACCTGGTGGCGCCGAGCAATCCAGGCTCCTATCGCAGTTATTGGATGTTCAAGAATGCCAGTGGTTCGAAATTCGGCATTGGCTATAATGCCAACAAGCCCTGGTGGGTCGAAATTGTGGTTCCAGGAGGCGGACCCGGCGGGACCGGCTATGACTTCGCCGCGAAAGCGGATAGCGCAACCTGGTCCAGTGGAGCCGGTACACTCACCTTCCCTGGAACGCAGGGGGACGCCAGGGGCTATGCCATCCGGCTCACCAACGCTGTATTTGAGAGCGGAGCAACGGCCTCACAATCCAGCCTGTTGATGTCTCCTCAACAAGTCACCAATGGTTTCATCCAGGGGCGCTTCACCGACTATACCGTGGCAAGCGGAGATCGCTTCCAGGCGACTGTTGGCTGCCAGCAGGGAGCCACCTCCTGCTACGTGCAGTATCGCCTTGATTATGAAACGGGCGGTACCATCCGGACCTTCTGGACCTGGAAGGAAAGATACGAAGGCCTGACGTACAACGTCAACCTTGACCTGAGCCCGCTGGCCGGACAGACCGTTAAGTTCATTCTCTATATCAACGCCTACGGCTCCCCTGTTGGTGACCAGGCCTTATGGGGCAACCCGGTCATTATCAGCAAAAACACTCCTCCACCTCCGGTAACAACCGTACCCCCCGGGACAACAGTTGTTCCCACGACTGCCATCCCGCCTTCCTCCTGTGACAAGGCCCAGTTCATTGCCGATGTGACCGTGCCGGATGGCACTGTCATGAGCCCAGGCCAGCTCTTTACCAAGACCTGGCGTTTGAAGAACATCGGGCAATGTGCCTGGACGACTGCCTACCAGCTGGTGTTCGTCAGTGGGGCACAAATGGGAGCGCCGAATTCGGCCGCCTTCCCGATGAATGTGGCTGTCGGTCAGACTGCAGACTTCTCGGTCAATATGACGGCACCCACGGCAGCCGGTTCCTACCGCGGCTACTGGATGTTCAAGAATGCCAACGGACAGCTCTTCGGCATCGGGTCACAGGGTAACAAATCCTGGTGGGTGGATATCAAGGTCTCAGGCACTGTTACGCCCGGTACACCGACCAGTACTCCCACCGCGACCGCGACCGGACCCACGCCGACAAAACCCGCGAACTCCGCCTATGATTTTTCGGCCAATGCCTGCTTTGCCTCCTGGTTTAGCGGCGCCGGTGGGATTGATTGCACGGCCCAGACGCCAAATGCGAAGGGTTATGTGGTCAATGTTTCGAATCCACAGTATGAAAATGGGGGTGCGTCGAATCAACCCGGCCTGCTCACCGTTCCTCAGGCCATCCAGGATGGGTACATCCAAGGCATCTATCCTCCGTTCCGGGTGCAGACTGGCGACCGCTTCCGCGCGATCATCGGCTGCCAGTATGGCGCTACAAACTGCTACGTAGGCTACCGCCTCGATTACCAGACCGGCAACGATCCCATTCGTACCTATTGGGGACCCTTTCGTGAGCGGTACGATCAGTTGAATTACACCGTCGATCTTGACCTGAGTCCGCTGGCGGGCAAGGATGTCAAATTTATTCTGACGGTTCTTGCGCTTGGCACGCCCACAGGCGATCTTCCCATGTGGATCGGCCCGTACATTTACCGGGTCGGCGCCAGCTCATCCGTACAGCAGTCGGCCCCGGCGGTTGCCACGACAGCGGTTGCCGGTACACCTGTCCCGACGACAGCGGTTCCGACTACGCCCGTGGGATCCAGCTCTACAGCCGGTACGCCCGCTACTTCCACGACACCCGGTACACCCGCGGCTTCCACATCGGCATATCAAAACACCAAGTATGATTTCAAGTTCGCTCTGCCGGCAGGCGCGGCTATTGTCAGCCAGACGGATAATATTGGACGTGTGGATCTACCCATCGTTACGCCCGGGACGAACCTGAAGGAAAAATATATTTTGGTTACGGCAACTGAAGGGAAGGATCCCTGTGTCACCACGGATATGGAGGGCGGTACCGCGATCGTCAGCGTGACGATAAACGGCACTACGTTTTCCAAACAGACCGGGCAGGGCGTGGGTGCAGGCAACATCTACGACTGGACATCTTATGCAACCACCAAGAACAACGCCTGTATCATCCTCACTTTCGTAATGCACTCAACAAACCCTGACAATACACAACCGACCGCGACACCCTACAATCAGGCACAGGAAGGTGCAGTCATCGATACCGTCATGAATACCTATGGTCCGGCTACGCAGTAGTAACCTGCCGGATCCAGCTTGAGCAAAAGGCCTGGTCCTGATGGGCCAGGCTTTTTCTCTCCCCTCGACTGTTCCCTGACCCTTCTGAAATGGGCTAGAATGTGGGAGACCCCATGCCCAACGAACGATCCACACTTCTCCTTGCAGACGACGATCCCACCATTGCCGACAGCCTTGCCCCCTTTCTCGAGCGGGCCGGCTTCCATGTCTTGGTGGTGTCAGACGGTGTGAGTGCCTTGGAAAAGACACAGGCACATCATCCCGAGCTGATCATTTTGGATGTGCTCATGCCGCGCATGGATGGAAGGGAGGTGCTGCGCCGCCTGCGCCGTTCAAGGATCTGGACGCCCACCATCCTGCTTACCCAGGTGGGGGAGGCCTCGGAGCGGGCCCTGGCCCTGGAGGAGGGAGCCGACGATTATCTCAACAAGCCCTTTGATCCACACGAACTTCTTGCGCGTATCCGTGCTGTGTTAAGACGTGCCCGGCCTGGAGAGCGCTCTCTTTCCGCGGCCTGGTTGTTGACGGCCAATGGACTGTCCCTGGATCGACGCGCCCGGCGTGCCACACTGGAGGGGGAAACCGTCGACCTCACACCCAAGGCCCTGGCCGTCCTGGAATACCTGATGACCCATCCCGATGAAGCGATCTCTCGCGAGCGGCTGCTGGAAGCTGTGTGGGGCTGGGAATATCCTGCCGGTACCCGCACTGTGGACACACGCATGGCTGAGCTTCGCCGCGCTCTGGACGATGATCCGGCCGAGCCGCGTTTCATCGAAACCATCTCGGGCGAAGGCTATCGTTTTATTGCCAAGGTCGAGGCGGAGGGCTAGTCACCCATGTATAAGAAGTTGTGGATCAACCTGCTCATTTTCTCACTGCCGGTTTGGGTTGGTCTCTTCTGCGGCGTTCTGGCGCAGCTTGTGTTGAAGGCCGATCTGCCGGTGCTCGTGCAGACGGATCTGGGGATCGCCGCTTTTGTGATCGGGGGAGTCGTCCGGCAATGGTCGTTCTTTGGCTTTCTACTTGGTTTTCTCATGACCTGCTTTTTGATCCTGCTCTATTATTGGGACCAGCGCAGCGTTCGTCGGGCAAGACTCATGATTGCCGAGGCGATGCGGGAGATGGAGCAGAATCGCCGGAACTTCCTGCGCCGTCTCGATCATGAGATCAAGAATCCGCTGACCGGCCTGCGCGCCGCTTTGGTTAACCTGCAGGAGGCGCAGAACAAGGACGAACGCATCCGTGCGGCGGAGAATGCCAGCCGGGCAGTGACGCGCCTCAGCCGCCTGCTGGCCGACCTGCGCAAGCTGTCAGACCTGGGCGAGCGGCCGATCGAGCGCTCGCGCGTGGATGTGCCCGACCTTCTGCAGGATGCGGTCGATGCCGCTCACGTGCTGCCTGCCTACGATGGGCGCGATGTCAGCCTGCTGATCCCCAAAGTGCCGTCACCTTTCCCCTCGGTCACCGGCGACCGGGACCTACTCGTCCTGGCTGTTTATAACCTGGTCGAGAATGCGCTGAAGTTCACGTCCGGCGAAGATTCGGTCGAGGTGCGCGCTTCGGAGGATGGGCAGGCGATCGTCATCGAAGTCGCCGATTCGGGGGTCGGCATCCCCATGGAGGATCTGCCGAAGATCTTTGAAGAGCTTTACCGCGGGACCAATGCCCGCAGCACAGAGGGGAGCGGATTGGGGCTGGCCCTGGTCAAGCGAATCATTGCCCTCCATAACGGGCAGATCAATGTCCGCAGCAGCCAGATCGAGCCGCGCGGCACGGTTTTCACCATTCGTCTGCCTGTTACAAAACGGGGCTGAATCCGGCCAGACGAAATCGTCCATTCTTTTGGTATCATCTAGCTATGGCGAAGAAAAGCTGGATCTTCCTGGCTTTGGTATTCCTTCCGTTGCTGCTGGGGGTGACAGCTTCCATCATTGCCCAGGTGATATGGAATCCTGTGCCGGTCCTCGTTTTCAAAATTGACGTGGGGATGGTGGCTTTCATGGCCGGCCTGATTCTCACCCTGCTTTTACTGGCGTTCTGGCTTGGGACCGCATGGGCGGAGCAAAAAACGAGGCAGCAGATCGAGGATACTGTGACTGAGTCCGAGCTGGGACGCAGGCGTTTCCTGCGGCGGCTCGATCACGAGATGAAGAATCCGCTGACGGGGCTGCGCGCCGCCCTGGCCAACCTGCAGGAGGCGCAAAACAAGGACGAGCGGATCCGTGCCGGAGAGAATGCCAGGCGGGCACAGGAGCACCTCAGCACCCTGCTGAGCGATCTGCGCAAGTTCGCCGACCTGGACGAGCGCCAGATCGAACGGGAGCGCGTGAACATCCCGGATCTATTGAACGATGTGGTGGATGCCGCCCGCAATCATCCGGCGTACGAAGGACGCAACATCAACCTGTTTGTCCCGCGTGTCCCTTCCCCGTTCCCGTGTGTCGTGGGCGACCGGGATCTGCTGGTCCTGGCCATGTACAACCTGGTCGAGAACGCGCTCAAGTTCACGTCCGCGCAGGAGCCGGTGGAGATCCGTGCCCTGGAGGATGGCAAAGCCGTGGTCATGGAAGTGGCCGACTCGGGCGCCGGGATCCCTTCTGACGACCTGCCGAAGATCTTCGAGGAGCTGTATCGCGGATCCAACGCCCGCGGCACGGAGGGGAGCGGCCTGGGGCTGGCCCTTGTCAGCCGTATCATTGGCCTGCACGGCGGCCAGATCGAGGTCCGCAGCCGCCAGATGGAGCCACGCGGCACCGTTTTTACGATCCGCCTGCCCGAAGGAAGATAAGCTTCGGAAACGGATCATCCAGAAACGGCGGAAAATTCCGTAAAAACGCAAGAAAACTGTAAAATCGGGCCATTGGCAGCCCGAACATTAAACTGGGGGTTACAAAACTGTGACATCCTCGCCACAGCCTTGTAACAGCGGCGCAGTATAGTTATGGTATGAAATCATTGCTAACCGTTCACGATGAAGAGCAGGCTTTAATCAAAGCCGCGCAACGCGGGGATCTGAATGCGTTCAATGCTTTGATCCTTCGCTATCAGAACCTGTTGTTTGGCATTGCCCTGCGCATGCTCAACGACGAAGATATTGCCTCTGATGCTGTCCAGGAAGCACTGATCTCTGCCTTCAGCAAGCTCAACAGCTTCCGGGGAGGCTCTCTGCGAAGCTGGCTGGCCCGTGTGACGGTCAATGCCTGTTACGACGAGATGCGCCGCAGGCGACGGCAGCGGGAAGTGCCCATGGAGCAGTTCAACATGGAAGGCGAGGAGGTCGAGGACCTGTCCTGGATGATCGACCCCGCCGCCCGCCCCGAGGAGCAATATGAGAGCTTTGAGCTTGAGAGTGCCATCCAGCATTCCCTGCACCAGCTCACTCCTGCCTACCGGGAAGCCCTGGTGTTGGTGGATATCGAGGGACTTTCGTATGAAGAGGCTTCTGTTGCGGCGCAGGTTCCGGTAGGGACTGTGAAAAGCCGCCTGGCGCGGGCCCGTCTGCAAATGCGCTGCAACCTGCAGGGGTACAACGATATCCTTCCCGCGCAATTTTCCCTGGGGATGACACAGCACGTCTGCGCCTGACATTCACTCGAACGAAAAGCCTGCATCAATCCAAATTTCGTCCCGAAGGTTTTTGAAGAAAATTCTTCAATCCCATAAACCTTCGGGATGATATATCATGGTACCTCAAAGGATAAAAATGCAGAAATTCCTTGCGGCTCTTCTTTTGTGTACGTTGCTGCTCAACGGATGTGGTACGCTTGAGATCTCCCTGGAAACCACGCCGGTGGGGAATTCCGCTCTTCCAAGCCTGGCTGTCGCTACGGCAACGATTGAACCCACACTTTCACTTCAGTCAGCTTCCGAGGAGATCCGGCTTGCGATGCTTGAGAGCGCTTCGAAGTGGAAATCCGTCTGGATGGACGGGACGAGCACATCCTATGCCATGCCGGGCACCGACTTCCAGACGACAGCCACCCGCGAGCAGGTCTGGATCGATCTGCCCACGAATCGTTTCCGTGTGGTGACCGGACCGGTCGAAGGCCAGGCGGAAAAGTATTTAAGCTCTGATGGGACCACCATCCTTGAAATGGACCTGACTAGCGGACAAAGCCAGTCTCGTCCTTTCCCCGAGGACGCAAAAGGGGGCCAGTTCATTCCCACCCCACAACCCGGCTATGGCTTTCCGCAGCCGCTCTGGGGCCAAATGGGGACACCGATTTCGCAGCTGGCATTCACTTCCGATTTCGCCCAAAGCGACGGCATGTTCAAGCCGATTGCAATCGAAACAATAGCAGGGCGGGAAGCGCTGGTCGTGGATTGGACCTTTACGCAGAACAAGCTGCCCTCCTGGCGCATGTGGCTGGACACCCGGACGGGGGTGATCCTGAAAATGCAAACCTTTGATAAGGAGGGGGGCGATACCGTGCGAAGCGAAGCGGTCGTCAACCAGGTCAGCTTTGACGATGTGTTTGCTGACTCACTATTTGGCATACCGTCCTCCATCCCTCAATTTAGCGATATCCGCGGAATGGCCACTGCACCGGCCGAAATGGGAACGCTGGCGCCCTCGGAAAGGGATGCACTTGGAGAGCTGTATTTCTTCACGCTGCCGCATAAAGCCGGCAACGCTGCGCAGTTGGTCCGTGTGCCGGGGCATTGTGCGGTGGGAGAGGCGGAATGTCCGGAGCTGCAGGTCGTCAATCCACCGTTCCCGTTTAATTTCACTTTGAACCCCATTTCCTGGTCGCCGGATGGAAAGCTCGGCGCGTTCGCCTACCCGGATCATGAAAATGGAACGCCTCAGAAACTGTGGCTCTTCGACCCGGAAGCAAATACCTGGAATTCATTATTCGAGTATGCATACATCGATCCGCCCTTCTGGTCACCGGATGGCCGGTGGCTCGCGTTCCGTGTCCAGGACGGTTTGGGAGGCGAGGATGTTTACGCGGTCAAACGGGACGGCTCGGATCTAAAGAATCTCACCGCCACCAACAAGCTGCCTGCGGAGGGCCGGCCTTACGTGATGGATGGCTGGATCACCGGAAACATCATCGTCCGCTCGGGACGACCTGGCAATGAGGGCATGGTCTATCTGCTGCGGATTACGGATGGACATGTCACGCCGATGTTCGAGACGCTGCTGACCAAATCGACATTTGTGCCCTCCCATGACGGCGCCTGGATCGCCTATGATAATTATGATGGCGCCGGTCAGAAACACTCGCTCATGGTGGCCGAGCCTGATGGCGCCCATGCCGTGGAGCTGACAAGCTTCAGCGGCGGCACACTCTATCCCATTGTCTGGTCTCCGGATAGTCGCAGGCTGGCATTCGCCTACTACACCGCTGCCACCCAGGGCCAGGAAAGTGCATCCGTGTATGTGATCGATCGCGGTGGAAAGGGCCTGCAGCAGGTGTACAAGGGAACAACCGTAGGCAACCTGCTGTTTTCTCCGGACGGAAAATATCTGCTTGTCAATGAAATCTCCTCACCTACTGGTGTGAGTCTTTTCACTGTGAATTTGAATACCCTGGAACAGCGCATCCTGCAAAGCCCGGGCTTATCGCTGGATGCCGACTGGTCCATGCCTTCCTGGCGGCCTTAGCCAGGCCTGATTTGCAAAGAGCCAAAGGTGAAATCTTTTGGCTCTTTTGTTCGATGGCAGATCTGCTATGTTTTTCTTATAATGGCATACAGGATACATCCTTACCGTTGCAGGAGAATTGTTTATGGGTGCAAAAGACAGGCATGATGTGTGGGCCAGCGGGGACTCCTATGAGAAATATGTGGGCCGCTGGAGCCGGGTTGTTGCAAAGGAATTCATCCGCTGGTTGGCGGTTCCGGAGCGACGCCAATGGCTGGATGTGGGATGCAGAACCGGCGCACTCAGCCAGACGATCCTCAACCTGGCTCATCCAATAAAGGTCAAGGGGGTGGATCGCTCTGAACAGTTTGTCGAAACGGCGCGTGCAAGAGTGAGCCATCCAAAGGTCGAATTCGTTCCTGGGGATGCACAGGCATTGCCGGTGGATTCGGAAACATATGATGCTGTCGTTTCAGGACTGGTGTTGAACTTTGTTCCGCAGCCGGGTCAGATGGTGGCAGAGATGGCGAGAGTGGTGCGAAAGAAGGGAACCGTCGCCCTATACGTCTGGGACTACGCGGGCAGGATGCAGTTCATGCGTCACTTCTGGAATGCTGCTGCCGCGCTCGACCCGATCGCCTCCGAGCTGGACGAAGGCAGGCGCTTTCCATTGTGCCACCCGGATGCGCTCACCGAATTATTCCAGGATGCAGGGATCCGTTACGTAGAAACGCGGCCGATCGATATCTCCACAGATTTCACGAGTTTTGACGATTTCTGGTCTCCATTCCTGGGTGGCCAGGGATCTGCCCCGGGATATGCCATGTCCTTATCCGAGGAGCGCCGTGCCCTTCTCCGGGAGAGGCTTTTCAATAGTCTGCCATTTGCAATCGACGGATCCATCCCGCTGGTTGCCAGGACCTGGGCCATCAAAGGGATGAAATAAGGCAACTGGCGAGAATGGCAGCCGCCTGATGAGACAGCACGCAAGAAGCCCCAGGTTGATAGAAATTGCAAGTAAAACCTGGCGGGATCGTCGCATCCGGACTGCGGAGGATCAGATGAAGATACTGAAACCGGTTTTTCTTGGCGTTATCATTTTGCTTGCTGCGTTCCTTGTCTTCCTGGTCGGGTCGATCCTTGTGGACCAGGCCGTCGGCGGCAACCGGCTTGCGCGTGTTACCAACACGACCATCCCCGGCGTGAATGGCGGACCGGATGTCCGTGCTTATGTTGTGAAGCCCGATGGAGGCGGGCCGTTCCCGGCGGTCATTATGATCCATGAGTTTTTTGGCTTGAACGAATCGATCGTCAGCAAGGCGGACCTGCTGGCAAAGGAAGGCTACCTGGTCGTCGCCCCGGACACGTTTCGCGGCTCAACCACCTCATGGATTCCGCGCGCGATCTACCAGGTGATTACAACGAAACCGAAAAATATCAATGCCGATCTGGACTCGGTCCATCGCTGGCTCACCTCGCAGCCGGATGTGGATCCCAACCGGGTTGCCGTGGCGGGCTTTTGTTACGGAGGGCGGGCGTCCCTGGCTTACAGCCTGCATAACCCTAAGTTGGCTGCAACCGTGATTTTCTACGGCTCACCGGAGACGGACCCCGCCGTTCTAAAGACTCTGCCTGGTCCCGTATTGGGAATCTTCGGCGGTGCAGACCAATCCATCCCGGTCGAGGAGGTGAAGGCTTTCGACGCAGCGCTGACGGAAGCCGGGGTGCCTCACGAAATCAAGATCTACGATGGACAGCCGCATGCCTTTGTCCATGACGCGGAGGGGATCAAAGCCGGTGGTGCCCAGGGCGAAGCGTGGGCGCAGATGCTCTCCTTTTTGAATACCAACCTAAAAAATAAAACCTCTCATCAAAACAATCTGTCGATGGCGGAATACACTGCCCCCTTTGCATGGAAATATTATGCCATGCTGGTCTATGAGCATGCTTTTGGTTCGGCAAGTCATATGCATTGACAAGGAGATCCTATGAGAAT
>JBLMZU010000665.1:0-6305 GCA_050258995.1 Bacteroidota bacterium | reverse complement strand
TTACATGGACGTGGAGCTGGCGCCGGGCATCGAATGGGACTTCGACATCCCGCAGGGACATACCCTGATCACCTATGTCTTTGAAGGCGAAGGGGTCTTCTCCGGGGAGACCATCGACGCCGTGAAGATGCTCCAGTTCAACGACGGCGACTGCATCACCGTCAGAACCGAGAACAGCCCGGTCCGCTTCATGCTGATCGCGGGTGCGCCGTTCAAGGAACCGATCGTCCCCTACGGCCCCTTTGTGATGAACACCATCGAAGAAATCCAGGAGACCCTCAAGGAATTGCGGAACGGGACGTTCATCAAGTAGACCTCTTTTCACAGGGAACGAGGGATTCGATCGATAGTGTGAACGGGAAACGAAGGGACCGGCAGCTGCCGGTCCCTTCGTTTCTTAATGTAACCTTTTGGTTCTTGCATTTCAAAGGGATTTGTTATAAAGTATTCAGAGAGTAAAATGGTCTTAATTATGCGAATCAATCTCTTAGGGTGACTTGTAGGAAAGGAGGTGCCAGAGTTAATCCATCACAACGCTGCCCGGAAGGTTGGAATGACAGGTCCGGGAATACCGTGTTCTTTTTAAAATTTAAAGGAGCCTCAAAATGAGAACATTATTCAAACTGATGATTGTTCTGGCGCTCGCATTCAGCGCCCTCGGTTTTTATGTGCCGGCCGCCCTGGCGGCTGCGCCCAGCAACGACACATTTCCAAATGCAACGGCTGTCTCGGTCGGCTTTAGCGAGTCGCTCAATACGACTCAGGCGACCACCGATGGTGATGACGCCCAGTTGAACGCCAGCTGCGGTGCACCAGCCACCGATGCCAGCGTCTGGTATGCGTTTCAAGGCAATGACTCAACCGTGGTCGTGGATGTTTCCGGGTCGAATTACTCGTCCGGTGTCCTGGTGGGTACGGGAACAGAAGGCAATCTCAACCTCGTTACCTGTGGCCAGGGCTCAGTTGCCTTTTTCGCAGCTGCAGGAACGACTTACTACGTTCTGGCCATTGACGATCAGCTTAACGGAGATGGTCTCAACGGTGGAACGCTGAACATCTCGTTCAATGAGGTCTCAGCACCCGTACTTTCCTCCTTCACTGTAAATCCGAAAGGCAAGGTCAATACGAAGACCGGGGTCGCAACAATTTCCGGGACCTATACCTGCAGTAGTAGCGACTTTATCGATGTCTATGTAAGTGCCCACGAGCCGGTTGGACGATTTGCGATCCTTGGGAACGGAGAGTTCTTCAACTCCGGCACGTGCGATGGCGCCTCCCATTCCTGGTCTGCCCAGGTCTACCCGGAAAATGGCAAGTTCGCAGGCGGCAAGACGATGACCGTCAGTACTGCCTATGCCTGTGGTTCGTTGGATTGTGCATATGGATATGCGGAACAAAAGGTCCAGCTGAGCGGCGGAAAATAAGCAGTCGATGCAACGCGGATTGCTTATCAATATCCGAATAGAAATCTCACACACGAACAAACCAGTTGACGCCGCCCCAACAGGCGGCGTTTTTAATACCGGGTCTTGACCTGTATCAAAGAAGCCCCGAAGGGGTGAAACAATGTAGAATCGGAAAGAATGAATTCCCGACCCCGAAGGAATGACATAGCAGGGAACCCATCCTGTTATCGCTTCGGGATTATGTTTTTTCCATACCAAAAACGAAGTGGTGCCATCCCTTCCGGATTCTTATCCTGATTTCCCTGGAGGTGTATATGACGCAGGTGTTTTATGGTCCCCGGCTGGCACGCCAGGGAAAGATACGGTTGGGCAGTTCGGCCGCCATTTTCGATGCCGACGGCCGCATCCTGCTTACAAAGCGCTCCGACAACGGCCAATGGTGCCTGCCCGGCGGCGCAGTGGACCCAGGCGAGACGGTGGCTGAGGCCGTTGAGCGGGAGGTCTGGGAGGAAACCGGCCTGCGTGTCCGTGTCAAGCGCCTGGTCGGAATCTACAGCCATTCCGACATGCTGATCGTCTATCCGGACGGGAATAAGTTCCAGGTGGTAGCCATGCACTTCGAAGTGGAAGTGACCGGTGGCGAAGTTGGACTGAGCAACGAGACCTCCGATTTTGGCTACTTCACCCTGGAGCAGATGGAAGGCCTGGAATTCCTCGGCCGCCACCGGGAACGGATCCTGGATACATTTGAAAGATATAGTGAGCCAGTAATAAAGTAAGCCCCGCTTCGTTTCATACCGAAACCCACATGATTACCGGTATCGAAACAAATCAAATCATTTTATTGCTCATTTTGGCCGGATCCGTGCTGCTTTTCTTCACCGAATGGATCCGGCTCGACCTGACAGCCATCCTGATCATCCTGATGCTCAGTCTGACGGGCCTGCTGGAGCCGGAGGAAGCGCTTTCCGGGTTCAGCAGCGAACCGGCTATCCTGCTGGCGGCTGTTTTCGTGTTAAATGGGGCAATGTACCATACGGGGCTCTCCGCCCGGTTAGGCAACTGGATCAAACGACTGGCCGGCCGTAGCCTGAACCGGGCCATCGCGGTGGTCATGCCGGCGGTTGCCCTGCTTTCCGCATTCACTCATCATGTCACCATCACCGGACTGATGCTGCCGCCCATGCTGAAGTTCTCGCGCGAGAATGACATCCCGGCTTCCAAGCTGCTGATGCCCCTGTCCTTTGCGGCATCGCTCGGCACGGCGATCACGATCATCGGCGCGCCCGCCTTCCTGATCGCGGACGGCTTGCTGCGCCAGGCAGGTGCAGGCGGGCTCGGCATCTTTTCGATCGCACCCATCGGACTGGCGATCTCTGCCGCGGGCACGATCTTTTTCCTGCTGCTGGGGCGTTTTTTATTGCCTTCCCGTAGCGGTGGAGCGGAATCAGACGATCACTTTCGCCTGGATGGCTATTTCACCGAGTTGGTTCTGCTGCCAAATTCGCCCCTGATCGGCAAGACCATACGCCAGATCGAAGAGGAGCAGCAGATCGATTTCAAAGTCTCCGCCTGGTACCGCGGCGACCGGACGCGCAACCGCCCGTTCGGCAGCAAAAAGACCCAGGAGGGCGATGTACTGATCATCCGCACCAACCCGGATAAGCTCGCCTCGATCGACCAGGAGCCTGGTGTCGCCATCCGGCCTCTTGAAAAATACCGCCAGACTCTTTTCCCGGATGGAGAGACGACAAGCACCAAGGAAGCCTTATCGCCGCGGCTGGTCCAATCGGTAGTGGCCCCGCGTTCGGAACTGATCGGCAAACGGATCGGGAAGGTGGATTTCCTCCAGAAGTATGGTGTAATCATCGTCGGGATCTGGCGGAGCCGCGGCTGGCTGTCGACAGAGCTGTCGCGCATCCGCCTGCGGGAAGGCGATGTGCTGGTCATGACCGGGGAGGACAGATCGTTCAAGCGCATCTCGGAGGACCAATCCTTTTTGATGCTGGTCCCGTTCAAAGGCGAGCCCAAGCCCATTCACAAGGCACGACTGGCGGGCGCGATCATGATCGTTTCCACGGCCGTTGCCGCATTGAATGTTGTCCCGGTGGAAATCGCTCTTCTCGGAGGCGCGGCGGTCGCCATTTTGAGCGGCTGCCTTTCTCTCAATCAGGCCTATGAATCGATCGACGTCAGGATCTTCGTCTTTATTGCCGGCGCCATCCCCCTCGGACTTGCCATGCAGAAGACAGGCACAGCGGACCTCCTGGCCGGATGGCTGCAGGGCCTGGTCGCCGGTTGGGGAATCCATTGGATCCTGCTGGCTCTTTTTATTGTCACGGGACTTGTCACCCAGGTCATGTCCGATGCCGGGACGACGGCTCTGTTCGCCCCGATCGCCATTGCCCTAGCGGCCGGCCTGCACCTGCGACCGGAGCCCCTGGTGGTCACGGTGGCCATGGCAGCCGTCACATCCTTTTTCACGCCGATCGGGCACCATGGGAACCTTCTGATCTATGGACCGGGCGGCTACCAGTTCTCCGATTTTCTGAAGGTTGGCATTCCGCTCACCCTGATCGTGGCCATCATTGTGGTCATCCTGGCCCCCATGATCTGGCCCCTTGCATAGCGAGGCGTTCTCCGTCTGGAAGGGGTTGTACAAAAATAAGCCTTCTCAAGGACTCAGCATGATCGATACAATATCAAGGAAGTTCCATTCCTGGACCACCGGCTGGCGCGTCCTCTTTCTTCTTGTTGCCAATATGGTAATGCTAGGATACATCGAGCCGGTGTCGAGTGCCATCCTGGAGCTGGTTGCCAACAACAGCGTCCTGCCACTGGACGTGATGTTCTTTTATTCGCCCGCACAGGCCTTTGCCATGATCGAAAAATATACCCAGGCAGGCCGCATCTTTTATATGAAGATCGAGCTGACCATGGATATTTTGTATCCGGTCATCTACGCCCTGTTCCTCAGCCTGGCGATCACTTGGCTGTTCCAACGGTCCTTCCAACCTGAAAACAGTATGCAGAAATGGAACGTGGCACCTGTGGGAGCCTGGTTCTTTGATCTGCTGGAGAACGTTGGCATCGTTACGATGCTGGCCGTCCACCCCCACCAGCCTACATGGGTCGCCTGGCTGGCGATGCTGTTCGGACTGCTCAAATGGGGCTTTGTTTTACTCAGCATCGGCCTGGTCCTGGTGGGACTTGTGCTGGCGGCCTTGAACCGTTTTCGGAAACAGGAATAGCTCCCCGGCGCCGGGACCATGCTCCTGGGGAAGGACAGATCTGCGGTCCCATTTCCTTACAGTCCAATCCTGAGTGACACTTTCAGGGACCCGCCTGTTTCTCGGCGGCAGCAAACCCTTTACACTTTCCTCCACCAGACCCCAGTGCACTCGGGCAGGATCACCCTGCCGTTCTTGCGAATCTGTTCGGCCATTTCCTCTCCAAAGAAGAAGCCTGCCAGCTCGGCTGCCTCGGCGACCGATTCGAATCGATAATCGGTCCGGATCCATTTATTTTCGAAGCCGTGTGCATCCAGCCATCGATACGTGGACTCAACATGCTCCAGCCGGACCGGTGTTTCATTTCCCGTGCCAAGCGATTCGAGCAGGAGGATCGTTCCGGCGCGGCGCAGGACGCGCTGCATTTCCGCAAGCCATTGATCGAGCGCTGCCTCGCCATTCTCCTGGTTCCAGACCGCCAGATAACTGACACTCCAGCCCGAGACGGCCAAGTCGGCAGACTGGTCGGGGACCGGCAGCCGGCGATGATCGGCCACATCCACCTGCCAGTTGGACAGGCCGCTCGCAACCAGCCGCTCGCGACACACGCGCAGCATTTCGGCAGAGGCATCGAAGGAGCGGATGCTTCTGGCACGCGGTGCAAGCAGCAAGGTGAGCCGTCCCGTCCCGGCACCGAGATCCAGGATGTCCAGTCCGTCCACCTCGATAATTTCGTCGATGGCGCGCAGAATGTTGCCCTGGTAATCCTCGCGCGCGACAAGTGCTTCATAGCGATCGCCATCCGATTGATAGATCTTTCTTTGCTGGTCAGACATGGTTCTCCAAAGGTGAGTTGTAGGATGTAATACCCGTCGTTTCAGCCGATTATAAGATATTGCCGGTTCTACGTTCATCCAGGGAGCGCTCAATGGATATAAACCCGGAACACCCTTTCGGCTTCCGGCCCGGGGAGAGAATGAAAAAGGCACAAATCTCCTGGAATGGAAGGTCATCCAGGAACGCGCAGTTGGCCCGAACTAGTCCTGATATAATCAGCAAAATTTTCGGAGCAGTAGACGAGTACCACATAGACGTGTAAACAGGTACATAGGTAAGCGTGTAGTGCTCCAATCCCAAATCCACCAATTTACCAACTCAACCACCCCATGCCACTCTCCCCTTCCGCCCAAAAAGTCCAGGATACGCTGACCTCACTCGGTTTCGATTACACGGTTGTCGAGCATGCCGGGTCCACGCGTACCGCGCAGGAAGCCGCCGACCGCGCCGGCTGCGAGCTGGGACAGATCGTCAAGTCGCTGATCTTCAAAGGCAAGGACTCGGGCAAACCGATCCTTGTTTTAACCAGTGGCGCCAACCGCGTCGACGAGAAGCGCATCAGCGAATACGCCGGGGAAGCCATCGTCCGCCCAGATGCAGACTATGTACGCTCCGTGACCGGCTTTGCAATCGGGGGCGTGCCGCCCATCGGCCACGTCCAGAAAATGGAAACCTATATTGACGAGGATTTTCAGATGTACGGCACCATCTGGGCTGCGGCCGGGACACCCAATGCGATCTTCGAGCTGAAAACCAGTGACCTGCAAACGATGACCGGCGGGAGGGTCGTTCAGGTCAAATGAAGGATATTTACAACTACCAATTCCTGTCC
>JBLMZU010000664.1:0-17140 GCA_050258995.1 Bacteroidota bacterium | reverse complement strand
CACCGAACAGCTCGCTCAACGCGGGACGGATCATCTTTTGGTGGACGGTATTGGCGTTCTCCCCACTGGAGGCTTTTCCGGTTCCGATCGCCCAGACCGGCTCGTAGGCAACGACAATCTTTGCTGCGTCCGAGGCGGCAAGCCCGGCCAGGCCATCCCTGACCTGGCGCTGGACCACATCCGCGGTCTGCCGGGATTCATACTGGGCCAGGGTCTCGCCCACACAGACGATCGGAGTGAGGCCGGCCTTGAGCGCAGCGACGACCTTCTTGTTCACGGTCTCATCCGTCTCGCCAAAATAGGTGCGGCGCTCCGAATGACCGATAATGACATAGTTGCAGAATTCCTTGATCATGCTCGCTGCAACCTCCCCCGTGAACGCGCCCTTTGCCTCCCAGTGCATATTCTGTGCGCCGACGCCGATCGTGCTGTTCTCAACCGCATAGGCCACAGCCATCAACGCCATATAAGGCGGGCAGAGTACTTTTTCCACGCCCGCGATCTCGCCCAGGGGCATGCTCATCGCGGTGACAAGGTCGCGCGCCTCAGCGACGGTCTTATTCATCTTCCAGTTTCCAGCAACCATTGGTGTACGCATGATTTTCCTCTCTGTTTTGAAAACATCCATCTTGAAGAGCGGCAGGATTGTATCAGAAATACAAACCCCGAAGGATGACATGCAAACTATGCCAGCTCTTCGGGGTTGGGTTATCTGATCTTTTTCAATATTGATTTCATCCCTTCGGGGCTCTCTTTCCGAAGGCTGCCAAATGGGTTGGCAATTATTTGTCGTTCAATGCCGCGACGCCCGGGAGCTCCCTGCCTTCCAGGAATTCAAGGGAGGCACCACCGCCCGTGGAGACGTGGGTCATCTGTTTGGCGACGCCGGCCTTTTTGACCGCGCTCGCCGAATCGCCGCCGCCGATCACAGTGGTCGCACCGGATTCGGCCAGCAGCCTGGCCAGGGCGAATGTCCCTTCGGCAAATTTTGGCATCTCGAAGACACCCACCGGTCCGTTCCAGACGATCAGCCTGGCACCATCCAGCTCACGCTTGTAGAGGTCGAGGGTTTTCGGTCCCACATCCATCATGCGCCAGCCGGCCGGGATCTTGTCCACGTCCACGACCTGGCTGTTGGCTTCGGCGTCGAACTTGTCGGCGACGACTGCGTCCACCGGCAAAATGATCTTCTCGCCCGACTTTGCCAGGATCGATTTGGCTGTCTCAACGGAAGCCTCTTCCACAAGGCTGTCCTGCATATTGAAGCCCTTGGCAGCCAGGAATGTATTGGCCATGCCGCCGCCAATGATCAGCTTGTCTGCCTTGGAAAGCAGGGTCTCGACGACCAGGATCTTATCGCTGATCTTTGCACCGCCCAGGATGGCGATGTAAGGATGCTCAGGATTGGCTACAGCCCGCCCCAGGTATTCAAGCTCCTGTTCCATCAGGAAGCCGGAAACGGCGGGCAGGTAATGAGTGATACCCTCTGTCGAGGCGTGAGCTCGGTGGGCAGACCCAAACGCATCATCGACATATACATCAGCCAATGCGGCCATCTGCTTGGACAGCTCAGGATCGTTCTTCTCCTCACCCTTATGGAAGCGGGTGTTCTCCAGCATGAGGACTTCGCCGGGCTTAAGATCCCTGGCCATGGCTTCCACTTCAGGGCCGACAGTATCAGGCGCCATCTTCACAGGTACACCTAAAAGGCCGGCTAATACCTCGGATGCGGCGCGCAGGCTAAACTCCGGGGCCGGACCGCCCTTGGGCCTTCCCAGGTGACTTGCCAGGATGACGGAACCACCCTGGTCCAGAACATACTTGATGGTCGGAAGGGAGGCCTTGATGCGCTTGTCATCGGTGACCTTGCCATCTGCCATCGGGACATTGAAGTCCACACGGATGAAGACGCGTTTGCCCTTGAGGTCGATATCTTTTACAGTTTTCTTGTTCATGGTTGCTCCAGGTACGTAAACAGGTCCCCATGGAAACAGGTACACAGGCCTGGAGGGGCGTGGGTACCCCGCACGCTTCTTTATGAATATTTTATGTAGCGTGCGGGGTGTACCTGTCTACTTGTTTACGTGTTTCCCTCTAGAGGCTCTTCGCCATCATCGCAGCCAGATCGGCCGTGCGGCAGGAGTAACCCCATTCATTATCGTACCAGGTGACGACCTTGATGAAGTTGTTCTTTTCCTTGCCCAGGACAGAGGTGAAGGGCAGGTCAACAGAGGAGCTATAGGAGCTGCCTTTGAAGTCCATGCTGACCAGGGGTTCATCCACAGCTTCGAGGATGCCCTTGTAGCGCGGTTCCTTGGCGCAATCGCGGAATGCCTGGCGCAGCTCTTCCGTGGTGGTGGGGGTTTCGATTTCAGCGGTGAAATCGACCACAGAGACGGTCGGGGTCGGAACGCGCAGGGAATAGCCGTCGAACTTGCCCTTGAGTTCAGGGATGACCAGGGCGATCGCCTTGGCAGCGCCTGTGGTCGTCGGGATGATGTTCAAGCCGGAAGCGCGGGCACGACGCAGGTCCGAATGCGGCATATCGAGCACCTTCTGGTCGTTCGTGTACGAATGAATGGTGGTCATGAACGCGCGCTTGATCGTGTACTGATCGTGGACCACCTTTGCGGCAGGCGCAAGGCAGTTCGTGGTGCAGGAGGCGTTCGAGACGACGTTATGCTTGGCGGGATCGTATTTGTCTTCATTCACACCAAGTACGATAGTCAGATCTTCGCCTTCGGCAGGCGCCGAAATGATGACCTTTTTGGCGCCACCGGAAGTGATGTGATTGACCGCACCTTTGACGGTCTTGCCCTTCTTGTTAACACCATCTTCCTTGATGGTGAACAAGCCGGTCGACTCGATCACAATGTCGATGCCCAGGTCCTTCCACGGGATGGCGGCCGGGTCTGTCTCCTTGAAGACTTTGACTTTCTTGCCATCGACCAGCAGGCCATCCTCCGCAATTTCCACGGTGCCGTTGAAGCGGCCGTAGGTTGAGTCATACTTGAGCAGATGAGCCATGGTCTTCGTGTCACCGATGTCGTTGAACGCGACCACTTCGAGTTCATTTGGATACATATCGCGGATTGCTTTGAGCACCTGACGACCGATGCGTCCAAATCCGTTAATACCGACTTTTGTTGCCATTTCAATCCTCCGAGATTAGGGAATTTGTGATGAAAGAAACTAAGTGATTCTATCACAATGACTTGACTGTATAAATAATGACGAATGTAACATCCAACGTTTAGTCCAGGGGGCCGGTATGCTCGTTCAGGATCTGCAGGAGCGTTGCGGCGAGTTTTTCAGAGTCATGGCGCCAGGGATGGCCATTATCGACCAGGTCTGCCAGGTAGGTACGCGGGTCGGCGAGCATATTCTCATCGGCGCGCACGAACCGGGAGCCTTCATTCAGGGTCCCTTCGTAATTATCGTTGCACAGGATCACCTCGAAGACCCCCTCCCCCACATGTTCCTCCAGCGCGCGGACATGGTCATAGCAGGTGTAGACGTCTGTTTCCCCGGACTGGGTAGCGATATTGCACACGTAGACTTTCAACGCCCGGCTGGCGTTGATCGCACCGAGCAGATCCTTCACCAGCAGATTAGGCAGCAGGCTGGTATACAGGCTGCCCGGACCGACGACGATCAGATCGGCGCTCAGGACCGCCTTCAGGGTGGGAGGAAAAGCCGGCGCCTCGTTTGGCTCGAGCCAGATCCGGCGGACACGGCCTGCCATCTGGGGGATGCGGCTCTCACCCTCCACCCGCACCTGGTTCAACGAGTGCGGCAGCTCCATATCTGCCACCAGCCGGACATCGTGCAGCGTGGACGGGAGCACCCGTCCGCTTACCGACAGCACCTTGCCCGACTCGGCAATCGCGGTCTCAAAGCTGCCGGTGATATCCGCCAGGGCGGTGATGAAAAGGTTGCCAAAGGAATGGCCATCCAGCCCGCTGGCGCCGCTGAAGCGATACTTGAACAGTTGCGTCAGCATCTCCTCATCGTTCGACAGGGCGGCCAGGCAGTTGCGAATATCCCCGGGCGGCAGGATGCCGAAGCTCTCGCGCAGGCGTCCCGAAGAGCCGCCATCGTCCGCCACGGTGACAATGGCCGTTATCTTCTTCGTATAAATTTTCAAGCCGCGCAGAAGGTTGGAGAGTCCATGGCCACCACCCACGGCAACGATACGCGGCCCGCGTTGCAGCTGCTGGAAACTGGTCAGCTCATCCAGCACACCGCGCCCGGGACGGATAAACGGGCGCAGCAGAGTCCGGTTGAGCCGCAGGATGCCATAGGTCACCAGGCCCACGCCGAGACCGGCAAAGATGAACACGCGCAGCTCCCGGGGCAGGAAGCTGAGCGACGTGTAATAAAGGATGCTCAGAAAGACGTTATTGGCGGACTGGGTCCGGTAAATCTCAAGCAAAAAGATCGCCAGGCCAACGCCCAGAAGCGTAATACCGAGAAGAACCAGCAAAAACCAGCGCTTGACCCCCAATCCCGGCCGGGACCAGCGCGATAACTCTCGCACGTTCTGGATTAAATTTTCCTTAAGACCTTGCGTTCCCATACGAAAAGTGTAGCAGGGAGCCGGGTAAGAGTCAATCTTGCCCCATGGCGACGAAAAGTGCCCCTGCGTTATAATAGGGCCATGAGCCTCATTGTCGCAGTCGATATCGGCGGGACTCAGATCCGTGCCGCCGCATACGAACCCAACAGTATCACTCCCTTCGCCCAAAAGCGAACTCGTACAAAAGCAAGCGAACCAGGCGTATTCGACCGCCTCGTGCAGACCATCCAGGCCGTCTGGCAGCCGGGAAACGTGGATGCCATCGGCATGGCCTCCCCGGGCCCGCTGGATCCGCACACGGGGACGATTTTGGATACCCCGAACATCAAGGAGTGGGTGAACTTTCCTGTTGGGCCAAGACTATGCGAGACATTCGGCGTGCCAGTCTATTTGGATAACGACGCCAATATGGCGGGCCTGGCCGAATGGCAGTATGGCGCGGCCAGGGGTCATAACAATGTTCTCTATCTTACGATCAGCACCGGGATCGGTGGAGGCGTGATCAGTAACGGACACCTCGTACAGGGATTCCGCGGCATGGCGGCAGAGCTGGGCCATATCATCGTCGATCCGAACGGTCCGCCTTGTGGGTGCGGGCAGAGAGGTCACATCGAGTCCTTTGCCTCCGGACCCTCCATCGCCCGTTATGTCGCCGAACAGATCAAAGCGGGGAAAAACTCCTCGCTTTGCGCCACGCCCAGGCCCACCGCCGTACAGGTCGCCGAAGCTGCCCTCCAGGGCGATGCGCTTGCGATCGAAGCATTCGAGCGGGCAGGTTTCTATCTCGGGATTGCAGTCGCGAACTATCTCGCCACCTTCGACCCTTCCATTTTGATCTTTGGCGGGGGCACTTCCCAGGCGGGCGAGCTGCTCTTCAAGCCATTCCGGGAAAGTCTACGAAAGCACGTATTTCATCCACATTACCTGGATGATCTAACCATCACAAAGGCTGCACTGGGCGATGACGCGGGACTGCTCGGCGCACTGGCCCTGGCAAGACTGGCTCTCGAGCAGGAACTAAGGCAAAAGAGCCCATGAGAACATTGTTCGTACTCCCGCCACCCAGCTGGCTGGCGACAAAATGGTGGACAGCAGAAACGGCATGAATTGATTCAGTTCGATTGGATCAATGCCGGCTTGTAAAGCCGCGTGGTGTCAAATCTAAATTGAAGATTTCACGATTCCCCTGTTGAATTCATCGGGCGCCACGAAACACACCTCAATCTGCGAATAGTAAGACAAGGAGTCGAATATGTTTGAGTTGGATGTAAAAGATGCCAATTCCAAGGCAGTAATTGAACGCGGCATGGACCAGAAGGTCGAGCTGCCGAAGCTGAATCTACCGGGACCCAAGGCCAGAGCCATCATCGAGCGTGATAAGAAGGTGATCTCTTCCTCCTACCCGCGCGGCTATCCGTTTGTGATGGACCATGGCAAAGGCGTGGAAGTCTGGGACTCGGATGGCAACCGCTTCATTGATTTCATGTCGGGCATTGCCGTCCTTTCCACCGGGCATGCCCATCCGCGTGTCGTCAAGGCGGTCCAGGAAGCCGCCGAAAAATTCCTGCACATCTCATCGGACTTCTATCATGAAGGCTGGGTCCGCCTGAGCGAAAAGCTCGACGAGATCGCTCCCTTCCAGGAAAAAGCCAAGACCTTCCTGACCAATTCTGGGACCGAGTCGGTCGAGACCGCCATCAAGCTGGCAAAATTCCACACGAAGCGCCATAACTTCATCGGTTTCTCCGGCGCCTTCCACGGACGCACCATGGGGTCCGTGGCGTTCACCGCCAGCAAGCCGCACTATCACCGCGGGTTCTATCCGCTCATGCCCGGCGTGACCCATGTCCCCTATCCCGATCCCTACCGGCAGATCCTGCAGCAGAAACCGGGAGAGGACTACGGAGAGACGGTGGTGCGTTACATCGAAGAGGAAATCTTCGGACACAATGTGCCCGGCGACGAAGTGGCCGGCATCCTGGTCGAGCCGATCCAGGGCGAAGGTGGTTATGTGGTTCCCCCCGCCGGCTTCTTCCCGGCGCTGCGCAAGCTTTGCGATAAATACGGGATCCTGCTGATCGTCGATGAAGTCCAGAGCGGCATGGGCCGCACCGGCAAGTGGTGGGCCATCGAGCATTTCGGCGTCGAGCCGGATATCATTACCTCGGCCAAGGGCATCGCCTCCGGGCTGCCTCTGGGTGCCTGCATTGCACGTGAGTCGGTCATGACCTGGCCGAAGGGGGCACACGGCAATACCTACGGCGGCAATCCGATCGCCTGTGCGGCAGCGCTTGCCACGATCGACCTGCTCGAAGAACAATATCTCGCGAACGCGGCTGAAGTGGGACAGTACACGCTCGACTGCCTGGAGGAGATCCAGGCGCGGCACCCATCCATTGGCATGGTACGCGGCCGGGGCCTCATGATCGGCGTGGAGTTCGTCAAGGACCAGGAGACCTGCGAGCCGAATGAAGAGCTTCGCAACAACATCGAAACCATCGGATTCGAGCACGGCCTGCTCCTGCTCGGCTGCGGCAAATCCACGATCCGCCTGGCTCCCCCGCTCTGCCTGACCCGGGAAGAGGCGGACGAAGGCCTGCAGATCTTTGAACATGCCATCACGAAGGCCGAGAGACAGCAGGGTTTGCTTTAGGACTTCCCACCGTTAAAAAATTCTGCCGGCCGGCAGAAGATAATCTGAACAAAAAGTGGAGCCTGAGATTCGGGCTCCACTTTTTATATCGTGCCAGCGTTCTCAGACAAACCGTTCCCTTCCTGAGCGAGTCAGGCGATCAGACTGCACGATCAACCTGTGGATATCGGTCAGATTCCGGCGTTGTTGAGAATGTTCAGGAGCTGGGAAATGGCAGCCGTCAGGCTGGGGTGTGTCACCTCAAAGTGCCTGACCGATTCTTCGAGCCGGGCAATCTCCCCGGACGTATCGTCGAACTGATCCTCGCTCTCCGTCCGGTCCAGAAGGGTCTGGATATCCACCTTTAGATGGTTGAGGAGTTCCCGTCCCTCTTCATCCACATGGTTGGTGGTCTCGATCTTTCTATGTAGTTCCTCGAGCGACTTGCGAAGTTCATCATCACTCATGGTATGGCATTCTCCTTTGCAGGATGAAATGACGTTATGAAGACAGTATCGAAAACCACTTCTATTGTAACGCACCTCCCCGAACATGCGTGAGTTCGGGGAGGTGACTTTTTTGCCTGCTTAGCTCCTCTTGGTCACGTAATGCCCCCTGACCTTGGTCCCGTCGCTGCGGGTGTAGCCGGCGCGCCAGTAACGCTCTCCGGTCCCGGCTTCGGGACGCTTGCCCGCATCTGAATCGGGGCGATACTTGTTGCTCCGGGGCTTGCCGGAGCCATTCTTGCGGTTGACCGAGGCCCGTTCCTTCTTCCAGGAACCGCCTCCCTTGCTTTTTGTTTTATTCGCCATGGGGATAAACTCCTTTCTTCGTCTTACGGTCTGAAGCTGATTCCAAGCCGCGAGGCAGCTTTTCTTACATACATATACGAAAAATGTGAAAAAATATACCGCACCCAAAGAGCACGGACATCCATGCCGCCTGGAAAACAAGTAAAATCGGCGGAATATGAAAATCTTTCTGATCAGACACGCAAGACCCGATTGGGATCGCCGGGATATCCCCTATGATATCCGCCCCGGCCCCATGCTGACACCCCAGGGAGAGAAGGAAGCCGAAGCACTGGCAGGGTTCCTGGACGGACAGGGCGTGGCCAAGCTCTATTACAGTCCTTTCGAACGGGCCGCCAGGACGGCCAGGATCGTCTCCCAGGTCAATCACATTCCTGCCATCGAAGAGCCGCGGCTGGCCGAATGGCGGGGCATCGACGAACCGGAGATCAGTGTGCGGACCCGGATGGTTGCCACGTTCGAGCAGGCTGCCGCGGAAAGCAGTGAGCTCGGCCCGGTCGGTCTTGTCTCGCATGGGGGGCCCATCGCGCTCCTGCTCCGCGAGCTTGGCATCGACCGGGAGGAGCTGGCCAAATATCGAACCAAGTTCGATACGACCAACCCTCTCCCGCCGGCAGGCGCCTGGGAAGTGCTAAAAAAAACTGCCGATGAAAACTGGAGCTTTCGCTTGAGCTTTACACCCCCGGTGGATTGATCTCAATAAGCAGGGTGGTGTGAACCCAGTTAAAACAAGAGGCAGACTTCTCAAAAGCTCAGGAAAAACATAAATGTTTCCATTAATTTCCCCTGCGATCCATACCGCCTGAGGAATCGATTCTGTTGTTCCTTCAGGAAGGAAAAACGATAAGGGGAGTGTTCCTCCAGGTCGTGTAAATAAGAGGAGGTGTAATAGCGCTCTGTCCGGCCGATCACTTCGATGAGAAGCAGATCGGCACCGCGGCGGATCAACGCACGGACCGACTCGTCTGTATCGAAGCTGTCGAGCCCCCTAAAGATACGGCGACCGAAATGAAAGGTGCGGTTGGTCAGCTCATCGATTGGCTTATTTCCCCTGTGCGTGGAATAGACCGAGAGACAACCTGCCCGGCCATCCTCTTCAAGGTCCTCCAGATCGTCCAGCAGCTGGGCGAAGATGCCATGACCGTACATATACTGGATCTGTTCTCCTGTCAGGGAACCACCCACCAGATAGCCATCCGCCAGGACGGAAGTCCCGCCTTTATAAAAAGTGATTCCCGGCACATCCACTTCCCCGGGATCTGTATCCCGGTGCAACAGGTGCAGGCTTTGGGTCTGGGCATCGTGAACTGCCAGCAAGCTTTCAAACACAGCAGGGTTGTCCGTGCGTGAATATTCCTCCTCGATGATCCTCACCAGGCTGGAGATGACCCGTTCCTGTGCATTGCTGGGTGCGACCATTTCACCCTCCAGGCGCCGGTGGAACCTTTCGCTGAAGGCCAGTTTGGTCCCCCGGGGGATCTCCGGATCGTCGAGGTAATTATCTGTGTACGGATACAGCATACTATAGGCAAATAGGGAAGGCGTAAGCTGGACCGGCAGACCTAGCAGCCACTGCAGTCCATAAGCCGTCCAGGCGTTCCGCCCGGCTTGATAAATCTCCTCCAGGCCCAGCCGGGGATCAAAGGCGCGGGCCTTGCGCACAAATTCCTCGGATGCGTTCGAAAATTCCTGTGAAGGGAGGAGACCCAGCTGCTGCGCCGTAAGACCCAGCGTTTTCCCGGCAAGGCGCCGGCCTGCTGCACCCAGGCGCGATTTGGCCGACTGGGCATCCTCCCGGCTGCGTGGCGGATTGGCAAGGATCGGCTCCACCTGATCCAAAAATTGAAGCAGGCCCTTTTCGTTCTGCGACTGGGTCTGGGCAGTATAGAATGGACCCAGGTCAGGGAAGCTGGTCTGGCTCTCCCCCCACAGATCGAGAAAATACCGATTAAGTTCCTGGACGGTTGCGGACATCATCATCTCCGGCTTGCATGGTCTTCCAACGGCTGGCGGGGTCGACAGCATGAAAAAACACCGACACGTTATGTACGCAAACTTCGGTGCAAAGTTCCGCTTCCAGCCCGGCACGGGGATACACATCTCGGAAATGGGAGGGATTCTACCAGAGGCGAATTCAGCCGCTCCACATGGATCCTGTCAGCCGGGTGGGGACAGGGAATATAATCTGCCCATGAGCACGGCAACCTTCACCTTTTTCGGCCGCCTCAACGATTTTCTCACCCGGGATCGAAGAAACCAGGTCGTCGCGGTGAATTTTCAGGGCCGCCAATCCATCAAACACTTGGCAGAGTCCATCGGCGTGCCGCACCCTGAGATCGGACAGGTACAGGTCAACGGTCAGGAGCAAACGCTGGACGCGATCGCGGAGGATGGCGACCGGGTCGAGATCCATCCGATCCCTGACGGCCTTCCCACAGAGCCGCGCTTTCTGCTCGACATGCATCTCGGGCGGCTGGCCGCCTATATGCGCATGCTGGGATTCGATTGTCTGTATCAGAACAATTTCGACGACGAAGAGCTGGCAGAGCTGGCGCACAAGGAGGGACGCATCCTTCTCAGCCGGGACCGGCGCCTGCTCATGCGCAAGGTGATCTCCCTCGGATACTGTCTGCGCTCGCAGGAGCCGGTCGAACAGCTCCAGGAAGTGATCGAACGCTTCGACCTCGCAAAAAGGATCGTCCCTTTCCACCGCTGCCTGCGCTGCAACCATCCCCTTGAGCCAGTCGACAAGGAAGCCGTCCTCGACCGGCTGGAGCCATTGACCAGACTTTATTTCGACGAGTTCCAGATCTGCCCGGCCTGCAAACAGATCTACTGGAAAGGTTCACACTACGA
This sequence comes from Bacteroidota bacterium, assembly GCA_050258995.1. GTDB lineage: Bacteria > Chloroflexota > Anaerolineae > Anaerolineales > Villigracilaceae > Defluviilinea. Next base: position 6,261 of record JBLMZU010000664.1, on the reverse strand, counting down.
GCGCATGACAACCTTGATCGAGCAAAAGATAGGCAATAAACCCAACCTGGATTCCTGACAATCCCGGACCTCGCCGCCGAGACCGAGGAGTTTGCAGCGGACCCGGAAAATATCCACCCCGTTTTTGCCTGGGACAAAACCCAAAGGAGCAGCTCATGCATCGCAAAGCTGGAATTTCATTGGCGATCGTGCTGCTGGCGGCGATCGTCCTGTTGCTTTTGATACAAGGACAGCAGACCACCGGCGCCGGTCCAAGCCGGGAAGCGCTCAGTTCCCCGCCCGATTTCGTGGGCTGGGTCCTGAAGGTGGATCCAGGAAGCGGCCAGGTCAAAGTGGAGTCCCAGGCCGATAAGATCGTACGCCCGGTGATCGTGAAGCTGACAAAGGACACCATGATCTTTCGCAGGGAAAAGGGCGGACTCAGGCAGGTGGAGTTCTCTGATATCCACCTGCAGGACCAGGCGGAGCTTTGGCTGATCGGCCCCGTCCCCAGCTCGTTTCCCGCCGAGGTCAATGTGCGCCAGATCGTCGTCGAGAATCCTTATTGAGCAGCAGTCATTCCCTACCTTCATCCATTGCCAGATCGACGGCCTGGTCCATGCTCATGGACTGTCCTTCGGCCCAGAGCAGGGTAAATGTATTTTCATCCATGCCGAGGCGCAGTCCTGCCAGCTCGCGGTCGTATTCGATCTCTTCCTTGGGTGTCCTCGGGGAGCGGCTGGCGTCGCGCAAAGCCTCGGCCGCGCTCATCAGTTTGACAGCCCGCTCTCCCTGTTCCCTGGCCTTGGCGATAAATGCCATACATTCCAGTTGATGGGCAACGGCGCCGCGATGACCGATCTTCTGCCAGTCGGGCAGGGTCTCGCGGTACAGGGCAAGCGCCTCCTGATTATTGCCCATCTGCCGGGCGACATGCGCCATCTCGCTCTGATGCCCGGTGACGCTGAGCTGATCTCCCATTTCCCGGTGGAGTTCAAGCATCCGGTCCGCATGTTTGCGGGCCTCCCGGAGATCGCCACGATAGAAGGCCAGCCGGGCCCGTATGCCCTCGAGCTGCACCGCGGCCTCCGGGTCCACGGATCCTTCCACCAGGACAAGGATTTCCTCCAGGTAGGACTGCAGCTGTTCGACAGCCTCCGGCCCCGGATCTCCAGCGTGATATAGGCAAGGGAATTCAAAGTCGAGGCAAGCTCCTCCTTGAAGCCAAGCGCACGGCAAAGGGTCTCACTTTCGTGCAGAGTATCAAAGGCAAGGGCGCCATCCCCTAAAAAAGCCTGGGACAATCCCAGGTAGCGAAGAGCACGCGCCAGCTGCAGGGGATCTTCGAGCTGGCGCGCCAGGGCAGCGGCCTGTCTGGCAGCGCTCTGTGCTGTGCGATGGTCTCCGCGATTGAGGGAGAGTGTGGCCAGGGCCGTGAATGCCTGTGTGCGCAACCGATCCAGATCCGGACCGGCCGGCGGCAAGGCCTGTGTGTGTGCGAGCGCGGACTGACACCAGTTGCAGCCTTCTGTAAGATAGCTGTGTGACCGCCAGAAAACAGGCAGCGAGCAGACAAGGCGCAGCGTGGATTCGGGATCGTTCTCCAGCCCCCAGCCTAATGCCGACCGGAGATTGTCATGTTCCATCTCCAGCCGGTTGAGCCACAGGGCGCGTTGTGCGGTGCCGAAATGTTCCTCGGCGCGCTTTGCATATTCCATGAAATAGGCCAGGTGACGGTTCCTCACGTCCACCCCATCCTCGGAGTCCAGCAGTTTCTCCATGGCGTACTGCCGGATGGTCTCCAGGTAACGATATCGGGAGTCGCCCTCCTTTTCCTCCACATTGACCAGCGATTTATTGACCAGGCCAGACAAGCCATCCAGCGCTTCGATCTCGCCCACGACGGCTTCCGCGGCTTCGAAGGTCCAGCCCCCGAAAAAGACGGCCAGTTCGCGCAGGACGGTCTGTTCCATTTCGCCCAAAGTCAGATAACTCCAGTCGATCAACGCACGCAGGGTCTGCTGGCGCGGCAATGCTGTACGGCTCCCTCCGGTAAGCAGTTTAAAGCGGTCACTGAGCCGTTCGGCGATCTGCCGGGGCGTGAACATCTTGACGCGCGCCGCAGCCAGTTCGATCGCCAGGGGAATGCCGTCCAATCGCCGGCAGACCTGGGTCACATATGGAGCGTTGTCTTCGGTCAACGCAAACTGCGGGTTCGCTTTGACGGCACGTTCGGCGAATAGACGCGTCGCTTCGTAATGCAGCAGCTCCCGGGCGTCGTGCCAATCCGGGTCCTCCGGCAGGGAGAGCGAAGGTACACGAAAGATCGTTTCCCCCGGGATCCCCAGCGCCTCCCGGCTCGACGTGATGATCTTTAGTTTCGGGCAGGCATGCAGGAGTTGGTCCACGATCCGGGCGCAGGTTTCGATCAGATGCTCGCAGTTGTCCAGGACCAGCAGGGACTGTTTGCCGCGCAGATAATCGGTGACGGTGTCGAGCATCGGCGTCCCCGGGACTTCCCGCAGGTGGAACGTGGAGGCAAGGTTGGAAAGCACATAGCTCGCCTCCGTCAGCGGCGCCAGCTCGATCAGCCAGACGCCATCCCGGAATGCAGACAAGTGCTCTGCCGCAACCTGCAGACTCAACCTGGTTTTGCCCGTCCCGCCCGGGCCGATGAACGTCAGGATGCGCGTGGAAGCCAGTGAGAGCCGCGCTTCGGCGATCTCACGCTCACGACCGATAAAGGAGGTCAGCTGCGCAGGAAGGTTGTGATTGAGCGAGTCCAGGGTGGCGAGGGGCGGGAACACGGAAGGAAGACCCGGGGCAGCGACCTGGTAGGTCTGCACGGGACGGACGATATCCTTGAGACGGTGCGCTCCCAGATCTTGCAATTCCATTCTTTCAAACAGGCTGTTCTTAACCAGCTCGTATGTGGTCTGGGAAAGCAGGATCTGGCCGCCATGCCCGACGGACATGATCCTTTGGGTCAACGCCAGCGTGGCATATCCTTCGTAGGAGGCATCTTTCCCCAGGGGATCCTCCATGAACTGTGCAGAGCCGGTATGAATGCCCATTCGAACTCGAATCGGCGCGGGGGACCAGGTTTCGTCCTGCAACAGCCTCTGTGCCTCCAGGGCAGCAGAAAGTGCGTCGCCGGCTGTATGAAATGCCGCTGAGAATGAATCGCCCACAATCCGAAAGACAAAGCCGTGGTGCGATTCAATGGCCCGGTCAAGGATCGTGTTGTGGCGCGCCAACAGCTGCGGCATCCCGGCCGGATGCTCCTGGGCGAGCCTGGTGCTGCCTTCGATGTCGGTGAAGAGGAAGGTGACGGTGCCGGTGGGGACCGGAGGCTGGTCTACCATTTGGTGATTATGACATAGGTACTCTGATTTGAAAATGGAGTAGAAAAGGCGCGGGTTGAATGGGATACACTAAAGCGACTCTCATCATGGGGCACCTTGAGGAAAATGGGAGGGCTTCCCGGGCCTCCGTTCTCTCCCGTGGCCGGGTGGAGTGAAATCGAACTCTCGATTTCGATGTATCATTATGGCGTTTCGGTGATTAATGGTATTTCCCAAAGCAGTTACAATCTTCGAGACAGACGGAAACAACAAGGAGATATGCACATGAAATATTGTTCGATCCTCACCACGGCACTGGCGATTACGCTGATCCTCAGTGCATGCGGTACACCGGCCGCGCCCACGGCCAACCCGGTCGACCTGCAGGGCACCATCGCCGCCGCAGCCTTCACGGTGATCGCCCAGACCCAGGCTGCCATCCCGACCGCCACCCCCATCCCGCCCACAGCGACTTCCACGAATACCCCGCTTCCCACCCCTACCTTCCTGCCCCTGCCCTCCGCCGTGGGAACGATCCCCCCGGCTTCCAATGGCAGTTCCGGCGGTACAGATCCGTGTATCACCAGTACCCTGCCACCCTCGCTGCAGGGCAAGCCTGTCAAAGTCCGTATCGGCAATTCGACCAAGGCAACGGTTTCAGTCTCCGTTTATCTCAATCAAAACGGACCGCAGGGTGTATGCGGCTACCGCAGCTACTCTCTCACGCCAGGCCAAAGTATTACCATGAATGACCTGGTCGTCGGCTGTTATACCATTTGGGCCTGGAACCCCGATCAGGAAAACTATTTCATCGCCACAAACGGAACGAATTGCCTCGATCAGTCCAACATCTGGGTATTTGATATTTCGACCAGCAGCATCAAGCTGAAGCAATAGGCTTCAGGCACAAAATGGGTCATAAAAAGTTTATCGGGTATTTCGAAAGGAGGTTGGTATGGTGCAGAATGATCCGAACGCAACCGGCAGGTATGCATCCATCAATGGACTCAACCTGTACTATGAAGTCCACGGAAGCGGAAAGCCCCTGGTGCTGCTGCATGGCGGTGTGAGTGCCAGTGAGGCCTTCGGCCCGAATATCAAGCGGCTGGCAGAGACCAGGCAGGTGATCGCCGTCCATATGCAGGGACACGGCCATACACGCGACATCGACCGTCCCTTGCGCTTTGAATCCATGGCCGACGATGTGGCGGCGCTCATCGACCACCTGGACATCGAGCGTGCCGACGTACTGGGCTATTCGATGGGTGGAAATGCAGCGCTGCAGACTGCCATACGGCACCCGGGGAAGGTTGGAAAATTGGTCGTGGTCTCCGCCCCCATGAAACACGAAGGCTGGTACCCGGAGGTGCTGCTTAACTTCGAGCAGATGGCTTCGGTTGCTCCACAGCTGGGACAGGGGCTCAAGCGGTCTCCCCTGGCGCAGATGTATCCGGACGTTGACTGGGAAATGCTCTTCACCAGGATCGGCGAAATGGAGAGCCAGGACTATGACTGGTCCACGGATGTCACCGCGCTGCAGATGCCGGTGATGATCATGTTCGCAGACGCCGACTCTGTGCGCCTGGAGCACATCCTCGACTTCTACAGGCTGCTCGGCGGAGGCCTGCATGACGCGGGTCTGGACGGCTCTGCCAGGCCCAAAGCCCGCCTGGCGATCGTGCCGGGAACGACTCATTATGACATCCTGTCGACGGAAGTGGTCGCCGAGCTTGTCGCTCCCTTCCTCGACGCTGCTTAAAAGTTATCTCCACGCCGAATCAACAAAACAGACCCGTTGGAAATTCCAAACGGGTCTGTTTGCTGGAGTTCCATGAGGGGAATTATTTCCAGGCTTTCTCTGTTTTCGTCTCGAAATGCTCGAATGCACGTTGTAATCCTGATATGACTTCGGCCGACACCTCGAACAGCGCCCTGGCCTGCGGGTCGTCGACCTTGTCCACATCTTCACGCAGATGATCGATCAGGTCGCCCATCATGCGGCCTACATTCTGCGTGTGGTAGCGTGGATCACTTTGAGAGAGAGGCGTGTTCGCCATAATTTACTCCGTGAATATTTTGAGAAAAATCGCCGGCTGTGAAAGGAACCGGCAATATCGACCCAGAAAGTATAGGAACCCTCGTCCGAAAATACAAGAGTAATCACCCCACCCCCTGGGTCCGGGATTCCCCTGAATTTCACCAAAACGACAGGCAGTTACCGCTGGATGAAGGATTGCTGTGCAGAAGATTCTTGCAGTCTGTTGTGTTCAGGAGAAAGGTTGTGAAGACATGTAACGCTTTAACCTTTTGCCATTTTCTCAAATCTTATTCTCATTTAGCCAAAATCTGGATATGCTAATATGGAACGAGGTTGTTCATTGGGCTTTAATAGGTAGAGCATAGTCACAGGAGGAAAATACGAAGAAACGATCCAACGCATATTGAGACAAATTTATCGGGATGGTCAGTTACATTCAAGGTCAGCGGGCAGTTTCGCGGCCATTTTTACAATCCTGCAACGCCGAACATTCATCACTTCCAACATCCGATTCACAACGAACCAATGAATATTGATCTATGCTGGGGGACCGCTGATTTTCGAGCCGATGCCGAATCCAGTCTCGCCAGAGGCTGCGGCTCGGACACGATCGATTATTGCCAAAGGATATAAACCAGGAGGTTCAATCATGAAAGGTAAGTTTTTCTTTTCACGCGCATTGTTGGTATGCACAATTCTCACCACCCTGTTGATGTCAGCCCCTGCCCAGATGCTCGCCCAGTCAGCCGGCAATTTACAATTTGCGCCGCTCGCTGTTCTCGCGCCGGATGATAACCAGATCCCCGGGGCAGGACCCTACGCCTGTGTGGATCCCGATGGAAACCCACGCTCCACAATGTTCCATTGCTACACCCCCTCAGATATTTACGCCGCATACGG
>JBLMZU010000663.1:0-3665 GCA_050258995.1 Bacteroidota bacterium | reverse complement strand
CGACGCCGACCGGCCCAGGCTGCATGCAGCTGATCGAGCCTCCAGACGGCGCCTCGTTCGCCAAGCACGATCATATCACCCTCAAGTGGGCTCCTCTGCCGGGCGTGACATCTTATATCGCTTTGATCGACTACCCAAGCGGCATCCAGGAAAAGGTCAAGGCCTCTGGCACGAAAATGATGATCAAGCTGCCATTTAGCCCGGATGGTGCCATCTACCGGTGGAGTGTGCTGGCTTATGATGCAAAACAGCAGCTTGTTTGCAACTCAAACACTCTTTCCTTCACGATCAATCCGGGTTCCGGTGCGGTTTCTCCAACTGCCCAGGCGACCGGTCAATAATTGCCCTCCCGCTCATCCAGGTTCGTTTCTGCAGGGTCGAATTGATCTGAACAGAAGTACCTACAATTCCGGTGACTCGCGCCTCCTATATGCCTTCGCCAGGCCGCCTCTGGATGTCTCCCGATACAGAGATGGCAGGGCATGACCGGTCTCACGCATCACACGAACGACTTCGTCGTATGAGATGCGGTGACCGCCGTCGGTGAACAGCGAATAATCGGCGCTGGCAAGGGCCTGGGCAGCCGCAAAAGTGTTGCGCTCGATGCAGGGGATCTGTACAAGTCCTGCGACCGGGTCACAGGTCAGGCCCAGGTTATGTTCCAATGCCATCTCGGCAGCATACTCCACCTGGCGGGGTGTGCCGCCCATAAGCTGGGCCGCCGCCCCGGCTGCCATGGCACAGGCCACTCCTACTTCTCCCTGGCAGCCCACCTCTGCGCCCGAGATGGATGCATTGAATTTGGCCAGGTTGCCGATCAATCCGGCGGTTGCCAGGGCGTGCATAATATTCTCCCGGGTACAGCCGAGCGTGCCCTGTAAATATTTCAATACGGACGGCAGAATGCCACTCGAGCCGCAGGTGGGAGCCGTCACGATCACGCCGCCGGATGCATTCTCCTCCGAGACGGCCAGGGCATACGCCGAAAGGAAACCGGGACGCTGTAAATAGGGACCCGCCAGGCTGGCCTTGCGATAAAAAGCCAGGGATTTTCGGGCCAGTCCCAGCCCGCCGGGCAGGACACCTTCCGCATGCAGCCCGCGCTCGATGGCATCCTGCATGGCCTTCCAGACGTTTTCCAGGTGCGGCCAGACCGTTTCCGGCTCACGCTCGCGCACATATTCCCAAAGGGAGTAGCCCCGCTCCTCACAATAACCCAGGATCTCGTCCATGGAATGCAGGTCGTAGATCTCGTTCAAGCCGGGTGGCTCGCTGCCATCCCGCAACGCGCCGCCGCCCACGCTGTAGACCTCCCATTTTCCCAGGAGTTCGCCTGCGGCTGAGAGCGCCTCGAAGCGCATCCCGTTCGGATGCAGGGGCAGTCGCTCATCCGGTTTCCAAACGATCGCAAGAGTCTTTCCTTGAAAGACTTCATTGATGGCCTGATCTGTTAAATGGCCGCGTCCGGTGGCGGCAAGACTTCCGAATAAAGTAACATGGAACGTTCCTGCCTCCGGATGGCGTTTGAGGAACTTTTCTGCTGCACGTCGTGGACCCATGGTGTGGCTGCTCGAGGGCCCCGTGCCGATCTGGTAGAGTTCGATGATGGATTGCATAAGCGGCGATTATATCGCTCTTGCATATGGATCCTTCAAAATTCAAAGCAAAGCAGGTGTAACCTTTTGCTCCTTGCTTTTTTATTAAGTGGGAATATAATGCACACAATTTATTGTGCCTTTTATTACCGTATTTATCGAGATTGTTCATTGACAAGCTTTCATTTCATCCCAGAGGCAAACATTCAAAAGGAGGAAATCATTGTGGAGCAGACAAATCCCCATACGCTTTTGATTCCATATAAATAGAATGAGCCTCAGCCTTCGCCCCGCATCGTCGGGTGATGATGAGCTTCTGTACGCCGTGTATGCAAGCACGCGTGCACAGGAAATGGCTTTGATGGACTGGAACGCCGCGCAGAAACAGGAATTCCTGCGAATGCAGTACCGCGCCCAGAAACAAGCCTATGCAGAGAATTATCAGGGTGCGGACATCCAGCTCATCCTGCTGGACGGGCAGCCCATTGGGCGGCTGTATGTCGACCGGACGGGGGAGGAAATCCATGTGCTGGATATCAGCCTGCTGCCTCAATATCGAGGCCAGGGGATCGGTACCCATTTGCTGAACAAAATAATGAAGGAGGCTGCAGAGCACAATCGACCTGTGACCCTTTATGTTCAACAGTTTAATCCAGCCTTGCATTTCTATGATCGGCTGGGATTCCGCCATGTAAGCGATCAAGGCGTGTATCTCTTCATGAAATGGCTGGCCCCCGTTTTGGAAACAAATGATGAAGACACTCGAGCAATTGCAAAGTAGTGATTTTACCCCCCATCTGAACCAGGCCTTCACCATCCGGCTCGAGGGGATCGATCCAATCGAACTGGAACTGGTTCTTGTAACAGAAAGAGGCAAAGGGTTTCGTCCTGGAGCGAGACAGCCATTCTCGCTGTATTTCCTGGGGCCGGTAAGCTCCCAGTACCTGCTCCAGCATATGTTCCAACTTGAACATCCGGAGATGGGTGTTCTTGATATCTTTCTTGTACCGCTCGGTCCGGAGGAAGGGCGCATGCGGTACGAGGCAATCTTTGGATAAAAAGGAGATAGATTTATGGCTACCCCGTTCATCGCTGAGATCGTCCTGTTTGCAGGTAACTTTGCTCCGCGCGGTTGGGCTTTTTGCCAGGGACAGATCCTGAGCATTGCCCAGAACACTGCCCTCTTTTCGTTACTGGGCACCACCTATGGAGGCAATGGAACAACCACCTTTGCCCTGCCGGACCTGCGCGGACGTGTGCCGGTCGGTACGGGCCAAGGCCCGGGCCTGTCCCCCGTCAACCTGGGAGAGGTAAGTGGTGAGCCAACCCACACCCTGATCATCACCGAGATGCCGGCCCACAACCACCAGGCCCAAGCCCAAGGCAATTCCAGCTCTGGAAACAGTTCCAGCCCGACTGGCAACACCTGGGCTGCTTCGACCACACGGGATAATCTCTATACCAACGCCGGCGCCAACAGCCCAATGGCTGCCAACACTGTCACGGTCGGGATTGCCGGCGGCAGCCAGCCGCATAACAACATGCAGCCCTACGTCGGTCTGAACTATATTATTGCCATTGAGGGCATTTATCCCTCCAGAAACTAAACCGGCCGGGCAGGACCGGTCGATGTGCCATTTCTGCTCCTCTTTCAGGAGGAGCAGAAATGGAGGAACACCGTACTCCCAGCAAAGCCTGGTATCCTGATCGCCATTATGTGACAAATTCATCAACCGTTATTCGCCTGATCGTGAAAATTACCCATCTGGTACGGGAACAAATTCAGGCGCAACTGCAGAGGATGGAATTATGAAAAATCGAACGTTGAACTTATGGGTGAACGGCTCGGTCCGCGCTCTGACCGCGCTCGCGGCCGTTCTGTCGCTCCTGGCGACAACCGGCATACAGACCGCACTGGCTGCTTCCATGACTGTGACAACCACTGCCGATACGATTGATGCTGCTGCCGGCAACTGTGCAGGCATTACAATTGCCTACCTCCCTGGCCCCGATGGCCAGACCAGCCTGCGCGAGGCGGTCTGCGCAGCAAACAACACTGCCGGTGCGGAC
>JBLMZU010000662.1:0-9157 GCA_050258995.1 Bacteroidota bacterium | reverse complement strand
GGCGAGACCGACGAAGTCTTCCTGGTGTATACCGAGTTCGTCAGCATGGCCCGCCAGGTAGCCACGGTGAAACAGATCCTGCCGCTGGATATCACGAACCGGGAAGGATTGGTTCGTGATTTTGGCGAGCATCACACCGGTCCCGCAGCCGCCTACGAGTTCGAGCCCGACCAGAAGGATATCCTGGATGAAATGATCCCGCGCTTTACCGCGCTGCAGATCTACCAGGCGATTCTGGAATCGCAGGCGAGTGAGCATGCGGCCCGCATGGTTGCCATGCGTAATGCGACCGATAATGCCAAGGAGCTGGTCGGTGCGCTGCAGCTGGCATACAACAAGGTTCGCCAGCAGGCGATCACAAACGATATCTTAGACATTGTGGGCGGCGCGGAAGCGCTCGCCGCTGAATAACTGGAGGAAAATCATGGCAAACGCAACAGGCCGTGTTGTACAAATTCTGGGTGGTGTGGTGGACGTGGAGTTCCCAAAAGAGGATGTTCCCGATCTGTTCGAAGCGATCGAGGTCAATCGTCCCGGCAGGGAGCCGATCATTCTGGAAGTCCAAAAGCATATCGGCGATAACTGGGTCCGTACGGTCGCAATGGATGCCACCGATGGTCTTCAACGAGGTATGCCTGCCCGGGCGACGGGCGATCCGATCCTGGTCCCAGTTGGACAGGCCACACTGGGTCGTATATTCAATGTGCTGGGCAACCCGGTCGATGAAAAGGGTAAAGTCGATGCTTCGCTTCGCTACCCCATCCACCGTCCGGCTCCGCCTTTTGCAGAACAATCCACCCGTGTCGAGATCTTCGAGACAGGTGTCAAAGTAATCGACCTGATCGCCCCCTTCACCAAGGGCGGCAAGACCGGCATTTTCGGCGGGGCGGGGACCGGCAAGACCGTCATCATCATGGAGCTCATCCGCTCCGTGGCCACCGAACATGAAGGCAACTCGGTGTTCGCCGGCGTGGGCGAGCGCACCCGTGAAGGGACGCAGCTCTACCGTGAAATGCTCGAATCGGGTGTGATGAAGGACACGGTCATGGTCTATGGCCAGATGAACGAGCCCTCCGGTGTGCGCCTGCGCGTGGCCCTGACGGCACTTGCGATGGCGGAATACTTCCGCGACCAGGGCCGGGATGTGCTGCTCTTCATCGATAACATCTTCCGTTTTTCGATGTCCGGCTCGGAAGTCTCCGCGCTGCTGGGGCGCATGCCCTCCGCGGTGGGCTACCAGCCGACCCTGGCGACGGAAATGGGCGAGCTGCAGGAGCGCATCACCTCGACCCGTACCGGCTCGATCACATCCATGCAGGCGGTTTATGTCCCTGCGGATGACTACTCCGATCCCGCGCCGGTGGCGACGTTCACCCACCTCGACGCGACCATTGCCCTCGAGCGCTCCATCGTGGAAAAGGGTATTTACCCGGCCGTGGACCCGCTCGGTTCCACCTCCCGGATTCTCGACCCCAACATCGTCGGTGAGGAACACTACCGCACGGCCCGCGAAGTGCAGCGCGTACTGCAACGCTACAAGGATCTGCAGGATATCATCGCCATTCTTGGTATCGACGAACTGAGCGAAGACGACAAGCTTGTGGTGGCCCGCGCCCGCAAGATCGAACGCTTCTTCTCCCAGCCGTTCTTTGTGGCCGAGCGCTTCACCGGCATCGACGGCCGCTATGTCTCCCTGCAGGAGACCGTGCGCGGCTTCCGCGAGATCCTGGATGGAAAATGCGACGATCTGCCTGAGCAGGCTTTTATGATGGCAGGTACAATTGATGACGTCCGCGAAAAAGCGGTTAGAATTGCCAAGGGTGCGTAGGTAAGGTGTCAGATGTTCCGGTGTCAGGAGCCAGGTTTGACCTGAATCCTGACACATGACACTGGAGAACTCTTTATGACCATTCGTTGTGAAATCGTTTCGCAGGATCGCACCGTTTTTCAGGGTGACGTGGATATCGTCATTCTGCCGGGCGCGGCGGGTGAAATGGGAATCCTGCCTCACCACGCGCCTGTGCTGACCATTCTCAAATACGGCGTTGTCAAGATCCGCAGACAGGGGAAGGAGGAACTGTTTGCAGTTGCCGGGGGGATGGCGGAAGTTCAGCCGGAAATTGTGACCGTCCTGGCGGACGCAGCAGAGAACATCCAGGAGATCGACATCACGCGGGCCCTCGCGGCCAGGAAGCGTGCTGAAGATGCACTTGCCAATCTCCAGTCTGACAAGGATCACGATGCCTATCTGACCATGGAGGCCGCACTGCGGCGCTCGAACCTGCGGCTGGATGTTGTCCGGCGTTACCGCAACGTGAAAGATACCTTCACCGATAAGGACGCGTCGTTGTAACATTGTCGACGACGCATCAGAATAGTAGGGCACCGTGGCTTTGTTTTCCAAAGACCTGGGTATTGACCTGGGTACCATGTTCACTCGTCTCGCCGATGGCACCCAGGTGCTGTTGGAAGAGCCCACGATCGTCGCCATTGAGGTCTATGACCAGAAGATGGTGGCAGTGGGGCAGGAGGCGCGTGACATGTATGGGCGTGTGCCGGAAAGTATCGAAGTGGCGCGCCCCCTCAAAAATGGGGTTATCGCTGATTACGAGATCACCGAAACATTGCTTTCCTACCTGCTCCAGCGCGTAAGCGGGTCGATGCGAATCTTCCGTCCGCGGGTCATGATCTCCGTCCCCTACGGGGTTACGAGCGTGGAGCGGCGGGCCGTGTACGAAGCGACACTGGAGGCGGGCAGCCGGGAGGCTTTCCTGATCCAGCAGCCGCTGGCAGCCGCGCTGGGCGTGGACCTGCCGATCGGTTCTCCGTCCGGGAACATGGTCATCTGCCTGGGCGGTGGCTGCACCGAAGCAGCGGTCATGGCCATGTACGGGATCGTCTCTGCCGAGACCCTGCGGGCGGGCGGCATCGACCTGGACGAGGCCATTGTCAATTATGTGCGCAGAAAATACGGGATCGTGATCGGCCAGGTCACGGCGGAACAGCTCAAGATCCGGATCGGCGCTGCGGTCCCGCAGGACACGGAGAACAGCATGGAAGTGCAGGGCCAGGACCAGGTCACCGGTCTGCCGCGCCCGGTCACGCTGACCACCGGCGAGATCGTGGAGGCGCTCCAGGATCCACTCAAGGCCATCGTCGAAACCGGACGCCGCGTCCTGGAGAAGACCCCGCCCGAGCTGGTGGCAGACATCATCGATCGCGGTGTGGCCCTGTGCGGCGGCGGCGCACTGCTGCGCGGCATCGACAAGCTGCTGACCAAGTCCCTGGGCATTCCCGCCTACCTGGTGGATAACCCCATGACCTGTGTCGTGGAGGGCGCGGTCAAAGCCCTGCCCATGTACAATATTTTGAGGCGCAGTTTGCCCCAGGTGTAAAATCAAAACGGCTCCCGCGGAAGGAGCCGTTTTTCCAGTATGCGGTCCGGGTGGAGCAACCGGATCCAAAATGCTCACGCATCTTTTCGGGCGAGAAGATCTTTATGCACCCAGCCTTCCAGGCCGCCCTGCCCATGGTTATTATCTGCCAGGCCATGCCCGTTGATGCGATCAAGCAAGGCGACCAATGCCCAGTCGCCCCGAAATTCCTGAATACGCACCCGGGTGCCGGCTTGAAAAACAAGTCCCGTGTTTACTCCCAAAGGACCCTGGCCGACCTTAAGGGTGGGTGCATTACCCCCTGCCCTGAAGAAAGTCTGATCGAATGAGGTCGTCCTTTGATCACCGGCCTGGCTATTCTTCTTTTTCGGATTTGGAGGCAAGGCCTGGAGTGAGCTGGATCGCACCCAGCCTATTCCCGCAACACCTGTTGCTTTGGCTGGTAGTTTAACCACCTTCACCCTGGTCAGGCCACCCACATCCTGGAATGACAAAACCTTCACCACGGATTTTGCAGGCAGCGGCTTGGCAAATGTGCTCTGGTCGGTGTTGGGAAGGTTCCCATCGACATTGGCGTACAGGTCGGTAGACTGCGTGAGGAGGTATTCCTCGATCACCGGCTCCTGCCTGCCAAACAGCTCCTGCCTCCATGCTGACATGGGTAATAGGGGACCAGGGTCCGTGCGGTAGGCAATATTGATCTGGTCGTGTCCCAGGATTTCCTGGATGCTGGGGTAGGTCTTGACCAGGGTCCGGATAATGTCCAGTGCCACGGCGAGCTGAACGTCGGTAAATTTCTGATAGCCGGGCAGCCTGCTCATATAATCCGGATCCCCTCGATTCCCGGATGGCAGGGGTGACTTCCAATACTCACTCTGCTGCACCTCACCATCCGGAATGGTGACATCATCCATGTGGCGGGGATGCCATTGATTATCTTTCCTGACCAGCTCACCCACGTTATCAAGTTCGATGCCAATGCTGCAATAGTTAAGATGAGTTTGCTGTTCCCACCAGGCATAGCCAGTATGATAGGCGACCTGGTCAAAGCGCATGAACTGCACAACACTACCATCCCGGCCGACCAGCAGATGTGCACTTGCGGCCTGGGAAGGGTCCTTGGGCGGATTCTTGAAGGTGTTGATCGTGCTTTCCATCTTCAAACCCCCGGTATAGTGCATGATAATAAATGCGGGGTTTGAAAGTTTGTGCGTGGCGTCGGAATCATAGTTCGCCGGGTCCGCAGCGATCAGTTCGAAATGAATGTTTTCTCCCTCGTCGATGGCGAGGTTTTGGCTGTCGTTAATGTGCATGGTAATTCCCCTTTCCTAAAATGGTCGCTTGCCGGCTCTGGCCTCTTCCGGGGTGATGCCCGTGGGCTGGATGTGGGCGGGATCCCATCCAAAATGCTTCAGGGGGGCCTGCCAGTCTCCCTCTGTGATGGCTCTGGCAATCGCTTCTACGGCACCTGGAAAATTTTCCAGTCCCCAATCGATGCCGGTGGTTAATGCCTGCTTTCGGGCCGCAGCTGTCAGCCGCAGGAGAAATTCCGCTCTCCCATACACGGTTTTCTTATGGTTTTCCAGATCGTCGTCCACCATGTCGACGGCCAGCGCTTCCGGTCGATGATCCTTCGTAACATTATGGAAACCATACTTCAATTGAGAGAAACCGTCCTTGAAGGCCTTCAGCTGATCCGCCTCCGACCGCCACGCCTGATGGATGCGCGGACGAAGGCCCGCTTCTTCGAGCTCGAGGATGACCGCACGGATCCTCTCGCAGAAGGGCGGATACAGTTCATCCAGTTTCTGATCGTTCCATGACTTTCTTTTGGCTTCATTCATCTTAATCTCCTTTCCCTGGGGTATCGGCAGGCCGATACAATTAATTGGACATCTTAAGTATTATATAGCGCCGTCCATCCGAATTCAATAGGCAGCGCGCTGGATCTGGCATCCGGGTTGTTCCGCCTGTTTTTCCTGGACCCTGCCCGGTAAAACCCAGCTTAAAACAAAAACAGGCTTCAGGACCGCTGAAGCCTGTTCCCTGATACCTGTTTCACTCTCTACAAATAATAGGTCATTCGCTGCAGGTGTGTGACCGGATCGATATATTGCACGCGTACATCCGGCGGGACGTTGACGCTGATCGGCGCGTAATTGAGGATCGCCTTGACACCAGCCTTCACAAGCTGGTCCACCATTTCCTGGGCAGCGGGTGCCGGAACCGTCAGCATGGCAATCTTGATCTTGTTCTGCTTGATTTTTTCGGGCAGGGTGCTGGTATCCATGATCTCGAATTCACCCACCTTTTGCCCGACCTTGTTCGGGTCATTGTCAAATACCATGGTGACCCGGAAGCCGCGATTGGAAAATCCATTGTAGCGCGCCAAGGCGTGACCGATATCGCCCATGCCGACAACGATCACATCCCAAACCCGGTCCACCTTCAGGATATCCTGTAAGCGTTCCACCAAAAAAGGGATGGAGTATCCGGTTCCTTGTTTGCCAAATTCGCCAAACTGGGAAATATCCTTTCGGATCTGTGCGGCAGAGATGCCGACGATTTCTCCCAGCTCCTGGGAGGAAGTGGTTTGGATGCCCTTGCTGGAAAGTCTCTGCAGGGCACGCAGGTAAACTGGTAACCTGCCAATGATGATGTCGGGAATTCGCTCAGCATTCATTCGGATCTGCCCTCGTCAATGTGAAATTCTGCATTAACTCTACCATAAAAGGGGGTTTTGTACAATTACACACAAGTATTTAGGGATGAATTTCTTGCAGGCGACATAATTTCCCAGATATGGGAGTCTCCGCATAGTTGAGGATCCGCTCTCTACCAGATGAGTTGGAATTTGTCTGACATTGGCTGCACAGATCTGTGAAATGATTCTTCCTTATGGAATGGTCCCCACCTGCTTGCAATTGACCGGCTGATTATATAAAACCTGGCACTCCACCCAGGCTTTATCGAACTTTACCAGTACATTCACTTCCCCGAGAAAGGCATCATACCCACTTACGAGCAGCTTTCGATCCGGGGAGATAAGATCCTGAACCGTGCGCAGGGATGCCTGGCGCATTTTGCGGGATTCGGCCGCATCAATGTGCTGCCCCTTGTGGTCCACGGCGAACTGGATGGTGGCATTCAATTCCTCTATCGGTGTTCGCAGAAGCTCGTTGTTCAACCCATCCACGATCGTCCCAGCGATGGCTACCATAATCAGGCCAACGAGAATGGGAGCGATCCTTCCAAAAACGGATGTGGAGAAGACCGCACCTTCGCTCAAAGGCAGCTGCAGCAGCCCGGCGATGGCGACAAAAATGATAATCCAGGCGAAGGCCACGCCGATGCGCGTGGAAAATTCCGGGTAATACACGTAATGCAAAAATTGCCGGGCCTCCGGCTCAAGAAGACCGAGCAGGCGCGGGAAGATCACAATCGGCAGGATGACCACCAGCCAGGAAAGGAAAAATCCAAATACGAGCCATAAAAGCAGGGCCAGGATGGGTTTATCCCGCCGGGCAGCCAGCCAGCCCGTCAGCCCACCGGCGGCTGTGCAGAGCAACGCCCCAACGGCAAACTTCAGCCAGGGATGCAGGCTGTTTACCTGGCTCAAATGATAAGCATCCAGGCCCCAGGTAAAGAATGCGAAGAAAAAACCAAGTGAAGCACCGTACCAGATCCCGTAGATCTGCTTGGCATGTACAACATCCCTGCGGTCAGCAGATATGGGTTTATAAGCAGTCATATGTTATTCCTTCTCGGGTTCAATATCCCGCCGCTTGCGGCGAAGAGGGTCAGGACTTGCCCCGAGGCAGCCACCTTTTATTCCCTCGTACGGATTGTAACGGTATAAGGAGCATATTGTAACCCCCCGGAGAACTGCGTTACCTGGAGGTAGACCAGGTAGGTTGTACCGGCCCTTACGGAGACCGGCTTGAACGCGTCGCCGCAGGCAAGCGCCAGCGGGGAGGGTTGGCCGTTCTCGAGAATGCTCACTTGCAGGTTTGGGCTGCCCCTGCAATCGAGGCTTGCATATACCGTATCTGTGTAAGGGGTGAACCGGATCCAGTCCTGCGAGTCACCCTCGGGTGAGGAGATATCCCCGTTATAGATGAATGTCTGGATCCCAAGCGGCTCGAACACCACGCTGGCAACGGGTTGCTCCTGGGAGTCTTGATCATCCCAGGCGGGGACCACGGTCGCCGTGGGCGTGGGTGGGATTCCGGTCGGCGTACCGGTGCCGATCGCTTCCCCGGCTTCCGTAATAATGGGCAGACTCTCTACTCCTTTTGCCTGGACAAAGGCTGCATTGACCCAGCCTTTGCCCTCCGGCCCTGCAGAGAATTGGACCTGCAGCCAGGCGCCATTGGCATCCCTGCCGGTCAGGCGGACGACATCCCGGGCATTGAGGGTGCCAAGGGAGTTGAACCCGGTCCCGGCGCCGCTGCGGACGTTGATCTGCTGCAGGACGACGGCCACGCTGCCAGTGTCCGGACCGGTTCCATTTCCGATCACAGGTACCGCATCCGCATCCCGGGCTGAGACATACTGCGACGTGACCCAACCCCTGCCATCCTTCCCCTGCGGAAAGAGGATCTGCCACCAATTTCCGGCCGGGTCCCTGCCGCTGATCTGCACTTTGGTATTGGCTGGAATGACTCCCAGGATATTGCCTGCCGTGGATGGATCGGCGCGGACGTTGACCTGGGTGGATGTCATCCCTTCCACCGGAGCAGTTGTCGGCTGCGCGGCGGGCGGGGGAGGTGTAAAGGTGGGAGCTGGTGAAATTGTGGGGTAGGCGGTGAAAGTGGAGTTAACGGGCGTGACAGCCGGCACGATAGCTTTATCTTGCTGTACACCACAACCGGAACAAGCGAGAAGAAGGAGGAAAAAAACGGGGAATTTTGGCGAAAACACTGTCGCTCTATTGAGCCGGAATGGAGTACACCAGTAGCGGCCCATATTGATAGAGCAGGCGGGCGGCAGCCAGGTCAAAATTGCCGGTGAGATTGTAATAATCAAGCACTGTTTCAGGCGAATTGTACTTGGAGTTCCTGCGGAGGACGACAACTGCATTCCTGACCTGCACCGGATGGTCTCTCTGGTAGAACACATCGTAGGGAACACCATACATATAAAGATAATAGGCAGTCTGGATGTCAACCGGGGAGACAGACAGGATTGTATCGTCTTTCTGCAAATGGGTGGCGTGATATTGCGCGTCATGCTGCTCGGGGAAGTCTCCCTGGTTGGGGACCACCGACCCCTGCTGGGTATCCAGGTAGATGCGCGTACCCAGGATCATGACTCCCAGCAGGATGATTGCGGAGATCATGCGGGCCGTGAAGGCCGGCCTGTTGAGCCTGTTCAACACAAGCTCGACCAGCCAGATCAGGCCCCCGGCTGCAAAGATCAGATAGAACGACTCCAGGTACATCCATACCCGGGCGAGTGGGGCCACGCGCTGGATCACCAGCATGATGGCTGCCCCCAGGATCAAAAACACCTGTAAGGGAAGCCTCTGCCTGGAGGCTTTTCGATAAAAGAACAGCGAAATAAGAAAGCCGCCCAATAGCACATACTGGGTCGCCGGCGCGACGGCAGTCATCCAGCTTTCCCAGGTCTTGACGGCCCGAGGCCGGACGTTTTCAAGGAATACAGACCAGGCGCGCGATTCGACGATCTCGTTGCTGGCGATCGAAGCAAACCCGGTGCCAAAGAGGATTACCGGCAGGTACAACAGAAGGGTGAATAGC
>JBLMZU010000661.1:0-4344 GCA_050258995.1 Bacteroidota bacterium | reverse complement strand
TTCTTAAACTCATGCTAGAATGTCAGGCAATCATGCATATTGATGATACTTCTCAGAATGAAGTCAGCCAGCCTCATATCGTCTCTGTTCGCAGCCTGGTGGAATTTGTATTGCAGTCGGGCGATTTGACCTCTGGCGGGTTCCAAAGGCGCGATCGCGCCCAGCTCGGCACACAAGGCCATAAACGGGTACAGCGTTCCCGTCCTGACGGCTATGAGATCGAAGTCGAGGTCACATATCAGGTGGAGGGTGCTGACCCGCCGCTCGAAGTGCGTGGTCGGATCGATGGCCTGTATGCCAGCCAGGAACCCGTGATCATCGAGGAGATCAAAACGACGACGTTGAGTCTGGATCTTGTGAGCGAAGGGCACAACCCGCTGCATTGGGCACAGGCGCAGTGCTACGCTTTTATTTATGCCACCCAACAGCAGCTTGGCGAGATCGGGGTTCACCTGACCTATTTTCATCTGGACAGCGAGGAGGAAAAAACCTTCGAGCGCCATTTTACGTGGGTCGAATTGGAAACCTTTTTTCACGACCTG
This sequence comes from Bacteroidota bacterium, assembly GCA_050258995.1. Classification (GTDB taxonomy): domain Bacteria; phylum Chloroflexota; class Anaerolineae; order Anaerolineales; family Villigracilaceae; genus Defluviilinea. The sequence goes on along the minus strand of JBLMZU010000661.1, from coordinate 3,802 downwards.
ACCACTCATTATCTCGACTGGATTCGAAAGGTCCGTGTCTGGCAGACTAGGCGCGATCAGTCGATTCAACAGCTCGATTTCCCCTATAAGGAATACCGTCCTGGCCAGCGCGAGATGGCTGTTGCGGTCTACAAAGCCATCCGGGCCGGTGATCGCCTCTACGTCCAATCGCCTACCGGGGTCGGGAAAACCATCGCGACTCTGTTCCCGGCAATAAAGGCGCTCGGTCAGGGGCTGGCTACCAAGATCTTTTACCTGACCGCCAAAACGTCTGGACGCCTGGTGGCAGAAAAGGCCCTGGACGATATGCGCCAGTCCAGCCTGTATTTCAGAAGTGTGACCCTGACGGCCAAGGAAAAGATCTGTTTTTGCCCGCCGGCCACCTGTGATCCGGAGATATGTGTATTTGCCCGTGGATATTTCGACAAGGTAAAAAAGGCGTTGGATGAAATCGACCTGCACCAGGCGTTTACCCGTCCGGTGAACGAGGCGATCGCCCAGCAGTATCAGATCTGCCCTTTCGAGTTCTCCCTCGACCTGGCTTTATGGGTCGATTGCATCATCTGCGATTACAACTATGCGTTCGATCCCCGGGTCTACCTGCACCGCTTTTTTGACTTTACCGCGGAGCCGTATATTTTCCTGGTCGACGAAGCGCACAACCTCCCGGACCGGGCCAGGGCGATGTATTCGGCCGAGCTGGAGAAAGCGACAGTGCTGCACCTCCAGCGCACGCTAAAAAAGCACCTGCCTGGGCTGGGCAAAAAACTGGGCACGATCAACAAGATCCTGCTGGAGAAACGCAAAGCCTGCCAGACAGAAGGCAGGGATGCGCTGGTCGAATTCGAGCCTCCGGAGAAACTGCTCAAAGCGATCCGGGAATTCAGTCAAAAAGCAGAGGGCTGGCTGGTCTTGAATCAGGCTACAGAGTTCAGGCAGGAGCTGCTGGAGTTTTATTTCCTGTGCAGCAGTTATCTTCGTACGGCCGAATACTTCGATACGTTCTACGTGTCCTATTTTGAGCGCCAGGGCCAGGCCGATCTGAAGGCAAAAATGTTCTGCCTGGATCCGGCTCCCATGCTGGCCGTCCCCCTGGAGCGCAGCCTGTCGACCGTCTTTTTCTCGGCAACCCTGCTGCCGCTGGATTACTTTATGAAGCTCCTGACCGGCGCTATGGAGGTTCCCAAACGCATCTTCCAGTCACCTTTTCCCATTGAGAATGTCGGCCTGCTGATCCACAACGGCATCTCCACCAAATATGCGCAGCGGTCTGATTCGTATGAGGCGATTGCGGACACAATTGAATCCATCTGCAGTGCGCACGTGGGCAATTACCTGGTTTTCTTCCCCTCCTATGCCTACCTGGCTGCGGTGCTGGAACGGCTTAAAGAAAGACTGCAGGAAGGGCAGCTTCTCGTCCAGGACCGGGGCATGAATGATGCCGCGCGCGAATCCTTCCTGGCCCAATTCTCAGACGGGAATCAGGAGACGCTGATCGGGCTGGCGGTCATGGGCGGGGTCTTCGGGGAAGGGATCGATCTCGTGGGAGAGCGGTTGATCGGCGCCGTGGTTGTAGGAGCTGGCGTACCACAGGTGTGCCTGGAGAGGGATTTGATCAAGGATTATTTTGATCGCCAGAATACGAATGGCTTTGCCTATGCTTACCAATATCCGGGCTTCAACCGCGTGCTGCAGGCGACCGGCCGGGTCATTCGCACGGAGGCAGACCGGGGGATCATTGTATTGATCGACAAGCGCTTTACGCATGCCCGTTACCGTCAATTGTTTCCCACCCATTGGCGGGGATTTCAAGTCGTGCAGAGTACCAGTGAGATCAGGGCTAAATTGGCGCGTTTCTGGTCGCGGGAGTAAAGGGAGCGACGCTTGGAGTATTCAGCCGGCGTTTCGCCTCCTCATTGCACTGGTCGCCGATGTCTTCCTGCACAGCCTCTCCTCTTTTTTCTCCAGGCTCCTATAGCCATGGCTCTTGCATCCCTAGACAGATATTCCCTGTACAGGAAAAGATCCCGGATATCCCGAGATCTTTTTGTCTTGTCTTCCAAGGAAATCTTCTAAACTGGTTGGTTGTATTTAGCTTCTCCGTGAGAGGTTTACAGATTTATTGGAGCGAGTGCGCAGGGAAGCCAGCCTGGGCTTGCGTTGTATGCTGCGACGCATCTCCCTCCCTATCGGGTCAGGATGTGAATAAGCGGGGCCCGGAATTCTCTCTGATACGCTTACACATCTCCATCTCCCAATTGGGTAAACAGGAATGCATTAAATTCAATCGCCTTAGGAATATCACTTAAGCGAATATGTTCATTCGGGGCATGAGCGCCACTTCCATAGTAGGAGGGATTCCCGGATGTTGAGATCCCCAGCACGCCAACATTCCTTTTCATGGAACCCAAAAGAGGAAGCGTTCCACCGCCAAGAGCTGTGATCTCAGGCGCTTTATTCGTGAAATCCTGGCAAATCTTCCTGATGCGTTGAACGAACTCAAGGTCAAGGGGCGTGACCACAGGTTCAGCAGCACTCAGCCTTTTGATCTGCACATCCTCAAATCCCTGCGCTTTGAGATGGGCCTTCAGTTTCTCCAAAATATCATTGGGGTCCTGGTCAGGTACCAGACGAAAATCCATTTTCGCCATGGCCTTTGCCGGCAGGACTGTTTTTACGCCCGCTTCGGTATATCCTGACAAAAAGCCGGCGATATTCGCGGTTGGTTCGAATACCGATGCTTCCAGCTCATAGCCGCTCCGATCATGGAGAAACGCATCGATCCCATACATTTCCTTGAGTCTCTCCTCCTGCTCAGGGTCCACACTGTCTCTCATGGCCTGTTTTTCGGCTTCGGTTGGTCCGCGGACATCATCATAAAAGCCAGGGATCAGGATCCGGCCGTTGCCGTCTTTAATGCTTGCCAGAGCTTTGACCAATCTCCACGCGCCGCTTGGCAGTGCATGTGCGGAACCCGAATGCGCGTCCCTGTTCATCACCTCGACGCTGTATTCCACATATAACATTCCCCGAAAGCCAACAGCGATTGTGGCTTGACCTTTCTCGTTGAAGCCACCGCCTTCCCATAACGTGCCATCGGCTTTGAGCAGATCACCAAATTGCTTTGTAAGCGCTTCAAAGTGCGGACTTCCAATTTCCTCTTCGCCCTCAATGATCCATTTGATGTTGATCGGGAGCTCACCGTTGGCAGCCAGAATGGCGCGGATGGCACAAATGCGCGCGATCAATTCCGCTTTGTTGTCGCAAATCCCGCGTGCGATGAGTTTGTCGTCAGCTTCTGTAGCTTCAAACGGAGAAGTGTTCCAAAGCTCAATGGGAGTTTCCGGCTGGACATCGTAATGGTTATACAGCAGTAGGGTGAAATCACTCCGGCCCTTCATCGTTCCGAAAACATAGTGGGGAGCGCCATCCACCGCAAGCTGCCGGGTTTGAAAGCCTGTATCCTTAAGGAGATTTTCAACCCAGTCCGCGGTCTCTTTCATCATTCGATTTTGTGCAGCCACGCTTTCAAATCGGCAATAATCCGTGATCAGTCCTTTAAAGGTCCCTGTTTGGATATCCAGTTCTCTTTGCAAGTTCATGTGTATTCGCATCTCCGCTAGACTTTATCCAAATGATACACGAGAAAAGGTGTGAAGCGAGCGAGAATAGTGGTAAAGGGACCGAGTTCGATGTGTTTTTTGGACATGCGTACGAAATCGCGATGTTGAAAAACAGTTTTGTAGCAAAAGTGTTTCCTTCACGAGCGCCAGTGCATCAGAAAAGGTAGGCAGCTTCTTGG
>JBLMZU010000660.1:0-5101 GCA_050258995.1 Bacteroidota bacterium | reverse complement strand
CTTGATTTTCATGACGGCCGTCATTCCCGCCACGTCTGTTTTTTTCATTTTTCAGGGGACCATGCAGTGCGCTGATAAATTGATCTTCAGACCGAATGATCTGCCTCCCATCGATGGATTTGGATTGCTTCTTCCGTTCATGGCGCTCTGGAGCATCGGTCCTGGTTTCCTGATCATGTACGGTGCCATGGAAAGCGTTCCGGGTGAGATCTATGAATCGGCCAGGGTGGATGGCGCAGGTCCCCTGGCCCGGTTCATTTTGATTACCCTGCCGATGATCTCTCCTGCCATCTTCTTTACCCTGGTGATCAATCTGACGGGCGCCTTCGGTGGGGCCCTGCTGCTCGACCGCGGTTATATTCTGAGTTTCAGCCTTTCCCCAATGGAGAGCTATATCAATACTGTGATGTTCCAGCGGGCGGACCTTGGATATGCCAGTGCCCTGGCCTGGGTGACCTTCTCGGTCATGATGGTCCTCACCATCCTCCTGTTCCGCTCCTCCAAACGCTGGGTCTATTTCCCGGAAGAGGGTGAAAATGAAGAGATTTAGGCGCAGCACCGATGCCTCCCGGCTGACCTTCAAACTCTGGGATTTTACCGGGACGGCCATGCTGAACCTCTTCATGTTCCTGTTCGTGCTGGCCTATTTATCCCCGCTGCCGTTCATGGTGATCGCCTCGCTGACTCCCCAGCAGCAGTTCATGGATTCGCATGCGCCTATCCTGCCTGCCCAAAGGGTGACAATCATGTACGAAGGCAAGGAATTGGACGTTTTAAAAGTGCCCACTGGCGAGGGCGAGCGACGCTGGGCGCTTTACAAGCCCGGACGTAAAGAAAGCCAGTTCATCGATCCGCAAAACCCAGGCGCAGGACCCATTAAATGGGTGGGACAATGGCGCACGCTCGAGCCCGTCTATCGCCTGCAGCCAACCCTGGAGAACTTCAAAAGGTTCCTGGGTATCACCCGGATCCCGTTACTGGTGAAGAATACCCTGATTGTGGCGTTGATCAGCGAGGTCGGCGTGCTGTTCTCCTCGATCTGTGTGGCTTATGGTTTTTCCCGCTTCCGGATCCCGGGCGGAAAATTCCTTTTCTATTTATTGATCGCCACGATCATGATCCCGGGGAATATCACGCTGGTCCCCACTTATTATCTGTTCAGCGGTCACATGCTGAACTGGATCGGGACCTGGCTGCCGCTGATCGTGCCTCACTTTTTTGGCAGCGCCATCATGATCTTTCTGCTGCGCCAGAACTTCAAGAGCATCCCACGCGACCTCGACGAGGCCGCCATGCTGGACGGCGCCGGCCCGATGCGGATCCTGGTCTCGGTCATCCTGCCGCAATCCGTCCCGGTGGTGACCACGGTGGCCCTGCTGCATTTCTTCTATGTCTGGAATGAGACGCGCCTGTCGAGCTTATACCTGGGCATCTCACCGAACCTTCAGCTGATCTCCTTTGGCGTACAGCGCGGCCAGAGCTTTTTCTTTACCCCCGAAATGGTGATGACGGGAGCGCTGGTCGTGATGGCCATTCCAGTCATTGTTTTGCTGGTCTCGCAGCGTTTCTTTATGCGGGATATGATCGTTACACAAATCGAGAAGTGAATCTATGAAACCAACCCGCACCATTATTTTTATCTGGCTGGCTTGGGTCGTCATTGTCCTGGGGTTCCAGGCCTGGGTGACCGCGCGAGTCGATCTCAAATATCCAGACCGTGCCCGCGATTGGACGACCCGCTTTACGGGTCCTGGTTACCAGGCAGGACATGTCTACCTGCTGGAGCCGTTCATGAACCGCCAGGTGGCCTGGGATTCAGAATATTACCTGGCGATCGCCGTTGGCGGCTATGATGATCCTCGCTCGCCTCATCTGACCCCGGCGGGAATTACCACTGTTACCGTGGATCATACGGTTTCCCAATCGGGCTCAACCTTTGGCAAGAGTGTCTCGGTCAGTTATGCCTTTTTTCCGTTCTACCCCTTGATGATCCGGATCTTTGCATTTCCTTTGCGGGTGCTGGGAATGAACCCGATTGCCACGGCCGCGCTGGCCGGGGTGATCGTGTCCGCACTGGGGGCGCTGCTCGGGATGTTGGCGCTCTACGATATGACGCGCGGCCTCCTCGGTGAAGAGGGAGCGATGCGTGCCGCCTTTTATCTAATCATCTTCCCGACCGGCTTTTTTCTCCTGCAGGTGTATACCGAGGGCCTTTTCGTCGGCCTGGCCTTTGCCTGCCTGGCGATGGTGAAGCGGAAGCACTGGCTGGCGGCAGCGCTCCTGGGCATGGCAGCCACTTTGACCCGCGCGGTCGGTGTGACCCTGGTCATCCCGATGCTGATCGCCTGGTTCCGAACCGGGGAATGGATGGACCTGGATCTCGAGTGGCGCCAGATCTTTCATGGGGGAGTTCCACTGCGGCCTTTGTATCATGCCCTGCTCACGTTCGCGCCGCTGATCGCGTTCCTGATCTGGAAGTTTTCGTACCTGGGACTGGCGTTCGACTACATCGAATCGAATTACTTTGGACGAGGTTTCCTGTCCCTCGGGCAGTCCTTTTACAGCTGGACCGAGGCGCTCAAGGCGATGATCGCGAACAAAGAGCCCCAAAGCACGGCCTATTATCTGACCGAGTACCTGGGGCTGGTCATCGGGGTTGCAGCCTGTATCGTGGGGATCAGACTGGATCCAGAAATCGGATGGTACAGCTTTGCGGTGGTCTTGATCTCGTGGGGCAGCGGGGATATCCAGGGGATCCACCGCTATATCCTCGGCGCGCCGGCCGTGTTCCTCGCACTGGCCCATTGGGGCAGGCACCCGGTCTTTGACAGAGCATGGACGATCCTAAGCCTTTTGCTGATGGGTACACTGGCGATGTTGTTTGCATTTAATATGTGGGTCGCGTAGAAGTACCTGGTTAGGTGTAAAATATAACAATCTCTATGTCCACGAATTTGCTTGCACGCATCCCATTTTTTGCTGATATCCCCGAAGATGAGCTTGACCGCATTCTTGCCCAGCTGGATGTGGTCAATCTTAAATCGGGTGAGATCCTTTTTCGTGAGGGTGATCCTGGCGAGCATATGTATATTGTTGTGAGCGGGGAGCTGGAAATCCTGATGGCCCCGAATACCGACAATGAATTGATCCTCAATCGCATTCCGCCGGGAGAGTATATCGGCGAGATGAGCATTGTGACAGGTGCGCCTCGCACGGCGAGTGTGAGGGCTCATGGTGATGTTTCTCTGTTCTGCATGAGCCGGTCTCAGCTGCAGGATCTGTTGCAATTGCATCCGAGGATGGCAAGCACGATGGTCACCGTGCTCAGTCATCGCCTTGATAACACCAATGTTTCCACCTTCCGGGATCTAACGGAGAAGAATCGCCAGCTCCAGAAGGCCTTCGATGAGCTCAAGGCCGCCCAGGAGCAGCTGATCGAGAAGGAGCGCCTCGAACGGGAGCTCAAGGTTGCCGCAGAGATCCAGATGTCGATCCTGCCCGATGAGCTGCCTCTCGTGGAAGGATTTGATTTTGGGGGCCGCATCCTGCCGGCGCGCCAGGTGGGTGGTGACTTCTATGATGTCTTCCCACTCGACGAGCACAAGCTCGGCGTTCTGATCGGGGATGTTGCCGACAAGGGGGTTCCGTCAGCCATTTTCATGGCCCGCGCCCACGCCCTGATCATTGCCGAAGCGGACAGCGTGATCTCGCCCGGCGAGGTCCTGCGCCGCGTGAACCGGCATATTACCCGGCTCGAGAAATCCACCCAGTTCGTGACGGCTCTCTATGGCGTGCTGGATATTAACTCCGGCGAGTTCCACTATGCCCGTGCCGGGCACGAGCCACCGCTGTTGCTCAACCCGGAGGGACACGTCCATCGCTTGCCGCATAAGCCCGGCATGGCGCTTGGCCTGTGGGAGAACATCGCCCTGGACGAGTACAGCATTCAGCTGCCCAAGGACTCGCTCCTTGTCATGTTCACTGATGGGTTGACCGATTGCCGGAACCCGAATGGTGAACCCTATGGGATCGAGCGGATCAAGAAAACAATGGACGAAATGGGGAATATCGGCGCACAGAAAGCCTGTGACCAGCTGTTCGACTCTTTAATGATCTATCAAAGCGGTGCCAAGCAGGATGACGACGTGACGTTGGTCGCCATTCACGCACAATGACCAGGACGGACTTCGCAACGAAGTCCGTTTTCTTTCAAGCCACTTCCAGTGCCTGGCTGAGATCTTCCAGCAGGTCCTCTTTGTTCTCGATCCCCACGGACAGACGGACCAGTCCCGGGTCCACTTCGAGCTGGGAGCCGGCAACGGAGAGATGCGTCATCGCGGCAGGCAGCTCAATCAGCGACTCGACCCCACCGAGGGACTCGGCCAGGGCGAAGATCTTCGTGTTTTCCACCACCTTGATCGCCGCCTCGCGTCCCTCCTTCATGATGAAGGAGATCATTCCGCCGCCGTTTTTCATTTGCTGCATGGCCACTTTGCGCTGTGGATGAGTGGCGTGGAAAGGATAGAGGACCTTTTCCACTTTCGGGTGTACCTCCAGAAGCTCTACAATGGCTGTGGCGTTTTCAGAATGGCGGTCCATGCGCAGCGGCAGGGTCTTGATGCCGCGCAGGACCAGGAAACTGTCCATCGGCCCCAGTACGGCTCCGACCGCGTTCTGCAGGAAGTAGAGCCGCCGGGCGAGCTCTTCATCCTTGACGATCACAGCGCCGCCGACCACATCCGAATGTCCGCCCAGGTATTTGGTCATCGAGTGAACGACGATGTCTGCACCGAGCTCGAGCGGGCGCTGCAGGTAGGGGGTGGCAAAGGTATTGTCCACCACCAACAGCGGATGATTGGGGTGGGCATGGACGATCTCCGCCACGGCCCGGATGTCGGTGACGCGCAAAAAGGGATTGGTCGGCGTCTCGAGCCAGACGAGCTGTGTGGATGGGGTCAGCGTATCGGCGAGAGACTCGGGATCGGTCGTGTCGCTAAAGGTGAAGTCCAGGTGGAAGCGGCGTAGCACCTTGTCGAATAAACGGAATGTCCCGCCGTAGACATCGTTGCCTGCCACAACATGGTCCTCTGCACTCAACAGG